>JBCBDH010000150.1:0-10990 GCA_038529855.1 Bacteroidota bacterium
TAGCTTTACGGTTCAGGTGGAGCAATCCATTCCTTTCGACCTTATCGACTGTCCTGCGGATATTACCCTTAGTGTTCCTCAGGGGCAATGTCAGGTAGAAGTCAATGGCATAGCGCCCATCCTTTTGACCAATTCAGCCAATATCCAATCTATTATTTACCAATTGTCAGGTGTAAACTCAGGATCTGGAAGTGATGATGCAAGTGGATTGACCTTTAATTTGGGAATGACGCGGATTAGGTATACCGCAACGGCAGTCAATGGGCAGATTGATGAATGCTCCTTCACCGTTACGGTTATCGATGATGAGGCACCAGCTTGGACCAATTGTCCAACAGACATGCAATTGGTTTTACCTATGGGGCAATGCGAAATGGTGGTGAACTGGGTCATCCCTAGCGCTAGTGATAATTGTACCCTGGCCAATACCAATGCCAGTTTGACCCCAGGTACGGTATTGGGTGTGGGGACTACCATTGTTAGTTATACAGCTTTTGATAATTCTGGCAATTCTGCACAATGTAGCTTTAGTATTCAGATCAGCGACCAGGAGGCTCCTGCACTGAATTGCCCTCCAAGCAACATCAGTATCAATAGCAATAATGGTTGTGATGCAGTGGTAACTTGGGATGACATTACGGCCACAGATAATTGTCCAGGGGTCGTCTTGAATGGTTCGCACCAGTCGGGCGATGTCTTCCCTGTAGGAACGACGACAGTACTATATATTGCTACGGATGCCAATGGCAATGTGAGCAATTGTAGCTTTGATATTACCATAGCAGATCAGGTGCCTCCTGTTATTGTCAACTGTCCTTCAGATATTACCCTGGAATCAGATGCTGCGCTTTGCGGTGTAGTCTACGGCTGGGAAGGACCAACAGTGAATGACAATTGTGGCGCCTTTAGTATTGTTTGTGATCCAATGCCAGGGTCTATTTTCCCAGTTGGAACGACGACGGTTGTTTGTACGGCAACTGATGCAGCAGGAAATAGCAGTACTTGCTCCTTTGATGTGACAGTAGAGGATAGGACTGATCCAATTATTAGCTGCGGAGCAGCGATTCAGTTGAGTGCTGATGGACAAATTCTCAGCGATCCAGATGATGTGATCTTTAGTGCCAATGCCAATGGCGATTGCTCTGGGGTAGCCATCAGCTTTGAGCTTCCCGCCGCCAGTGATAATTGTACGCTGAATCCAAGCATTACCCAGATTGATGTAAGTGGTTTGTCCAATGGCAGTGTATTCCCAATTGGGACAACCGTCTTACAATACCAAGCGACTGATGAGGCAGGTAATAGTACCTCTTGTGACTTTACGATTAGTGTGATTGATTTGAATGTGGTAACGGTCAGTGTTGCGGGAAATACCAGTCTTTGTGAAGACGAGACCTTACAATTACTCTCCACGCCAATAGCAGGAGCTTCCTGCGAATGGACTGGGCCCAATGGCTTTAGCTCTACTGATCCCAATCCAATGATCTCTGCCATTAGCACAGCTGGTAGTGGTACTTATCAATTGATTTGTACTTTGCCCAATGGCTGTGTGCGAAGTGGAAGTATTGATATTGTGGTGAATGAGCGACCCATCGTGAATGCAATGGATGATAATATGGGAGGTTGTAATGATCAATTAGCATTGATTGCCATATTGGGAACATCACCTGATAGCATTGCGAGTTATGATTGGACAGGACCCAATGGATTTTCTTCTGATGAAGGAGATATTTTCATAGATGGTATTGACTCTACTTTCAATGGTACTTATACGCTCGTCACCACGGGTACTAATGGCTGTACATCCGTTTCCTCTGTGGAATTTAATCTAACGATCCTCCCCGCTCCTCAGCTGGATGTGGCTTGTGATACCATCCTTTGCCTGGATGAAACTTGTACACTGATGGGAACCCAATTTGCTCCTGTTCCCGATCAGTACATTTGGTCGAGCGACCGCCCAGGTGAAGATGGGTTGCCAGACTTTACAAATACCAATGAATTGGTCGTCAGTCCTACAGATACAGGCACTTATACTTACTTCTATTCCGTAGAGTTGGATGGCTGTATGTCAGAGGTGGCTTCCATGAGCATTACGGTAGCTGGGGCACCAGAGGCATTAGATGATGTCTTTACAACAGACTTTGAAGTAACCTTGGAAGACATGCCAATTTTGGCCAATGATAATTTCTTTGAGACGCAGGTCACAAGTACGACCATTGTCACCAATCCGCAAAATGGCAGCTTGATCCCAACAGCAGATGGTGGCTACAGCTATATTCCTCAATCAGGCTATATTGGTACGGATCAGTTTGTCTATCAAATCTGCTATGATTGTAATGATGGACAGCTTTGTGATATCGCTACGGTAGATATCAATATTGAATTCCAGGGAGATTGTCAGATTCCGACCTTGATCTCTCCAAATAACGATGGCTTTAATGATGAACTTAAGATCCTGTGTATCGAAACGGGTGAGTTCCCCAATAATGATCTGTTGATCTTTAACCAATGGGGAGACCAAGTCTTCCATGCACAGCCCTATATGAACAATTGGGACGGAACCCTCAATGGCGAACAAGGCAAGGACCTTCCAGATGGCACCTATTACTACATCTTCCGCAGAGATGAGCAAGCTGAGGTTCAAAAAGGCTTTGTTACCATATTCCGATAATCCTTATGCAAAAATCAATCGCGATGAAAAAAATACTACTCTTTGGTCTACTGTGTGTTTTGAGTTGGTCCGCTTATGGTCAGCAAGAAAGCCAGTACACGATGTTTATGCACAATAAACTCTATTTCAATCCAGCCTATGCGGGTGTCAGGGGTATTCCCTCTGCACATATCTTGTACAGAAAACAATGGTTTGGTTTTGAGGGGGCACCTGAATCAAAAATGATCAGTTTTAACACGCCGCTCTCAAAGGACCGCGTGGGTTTTGGTTTGAACATCTCCAATCACGATGCTGGTTTTATTCGACAGTGGATTGCGAGCATGGCCTATTCTTATAATATTCGCATCAATGACGAGACCTCTCTTCGCGTGGGCTTACAGGGTTCGATGCGTTATTATGGCATCGACTTCAGCGATCCAGCCTTTTTTGCTTTGGACGAGGGCGACCCCTCTGTTATTGAAGCGACGGATACGGAAAAGTACAAAGGCAATGTAGGCGCAGGCTTTTATTTGATCCACAAAAACTTTTACATTGGGGGTTCCTCGCCAAGTATCCTGCAAAACAGTATTGGTTTTAATGCAGATAATGAGATCCGCATTGCCCAAGAGGTTCCTCACTTCTATGTGATGAGTGGGATGTTATTGGAATTGAATAGTTCTTTTAAATTACAACCCGCCCTACTGGGTAAATACGTACAAAATGCCCCACCTGATTTGGAAGTCAACTGTAGCTTGATTTACGAAAACCGCGTAACCACAGGCATCTCTTATCGCTTGGGAGGAACGGGTGCAGGAGAATCCATTGACATCATTGCACTGTATCAGGCGGGGCAATTGGCTTTGGGGATGGCTTATGACTTCACCATTTCCGAGTTTAGTCAACACACCGTTGGAAGCCTTGAGGCGCTGGTTCGCTTTGACTTTGTCAAGGAGACAACCAAATTGGCCAATCCGCGCTTTTTTTACTAAGCGAGGGGCTCCTATCCCAAATACTGCACAAAGGAATATAGACAGCTAAGAGACAAAGCGACAAAATAGCGATTCCATATATTCCTTTGTGAATAGATCGAACCTTTACGAAAAAGCTGCGTATAAGGGTAAAGCGAACTTATGTATTTTCATTATTTATAATATGATGTTTCAGTAAGTAGTTTTTTGAGACAAAATATAGATAATTAATTTACTCATATTTAATCGCATCACAGAACAGCAATTACACATAAACAATAAGCGCTATTTTAGCGTTTTGATGTTCTTTGACATATCATCATCCTCCACCTAACATTCCTAATAAAAGAGGAAACTGGCAGATGAATTGGATAAAAGCGATAAGATCATTTTTTTTGAATGGGCTTGATTGGAATGCTGATTTGAGAACAATTTTTTTATTTCTTTATAATATTTTACTAACTTTACTCTGCAATTGAAAGTCTATTGGACGATCATAAAAAAAGATGAAGCTATTTTGATTGTTGTTTCATTTGTTTAAATTTGTTCGACCAATCCACATATATGAGAAAACGCAGTCGATAAAAAAGAAAATGCTGCGAACACCTATTCAAAGCATTAGCATTAGCACTTCAATTACCTATCTGATTAAAGAATCTCTAAACTAAACATTTGGTCTTTGCCATTGACTTGGTATCGCCTAATGTCCAAATGCCGTTCCTTCTTTTGAATCTCTAAATTTCCAGAACCATTTATTGGACAGTTCGTCTGTTGAATAAATACATGCTAGTATATTATATACATTAATATATTCTGATTATTTTTTAACCTGGCCTGTATGGTTAAAAAAGCGACTTATAAGTGTACCATATCAGGCACCAAAAACAGAATCATGGTTTCAAAAATTACATCCCTGAACAGAAACGCCTGTACCCGCTCAGGACAGCAACTCAGCAGTTGGTGTATCTGGTGTTTCGCCTTGGTTTTTTCTGTTTGCACGGCCAGTTTAAATCAGCTTTCCGCTCAATGTGGACTTAATGATTTCACCATGGGAAACCTTGAAGTGACCCTAACACTGGACGCAAATGGCCAGGCTATCCTTGAGCAGGATTCCCTCATCGGTATTGTCAACCCTACCGGAACGGGTTGCTCTTTGTATTTTTATGATTTTCCCGCCGCTGCTACCCCATTGGGTTCATCGGTTACCATCAGTTGTGATGGCTCTACGCCCTTTGGCCCTGGCCAATATTTTGTAGTGGCCGACGACGATGCCACCCCAGGTGGAAATGAAAGTGCCCCAATGGTCCTTAATGTGATCACGGTAGATGATTTGGCGCCAATGATCTCTGGCTCCGTCTGTGGCGCTTCGGTATATGCTAATACCAGTGATGATGGTATGGACGATTGCGAAACTTTTGTGTCTTTTGATGCGCCAAGCATAGACGAAAATTGCTATTCCAGCACCACGCTGACCATTACCTATTCCAGCCTAACGGCTAATACCCCTGTGCCAGTCAATGAGGCCATTTCTAATGCAGCGCTTCAAGACTCTTTGGCCGCATGGGCCAGCGGTTCTTTTACCCGCTTATTCTCTGGTTCAACGACAGTAGACACTGGAAAAACCCAAGTGATCTTCACTATTTCTGATGGAACCAATCCACCAGCCTCTTGTACAGTTATCGTTGGGGTCAGTGATGATGAAATTCCCTATACAGCTTGCCCACCAGATATTACCGTTAGTACGGGCGCTGTCAATTGTATGGCGACCAATATCGCTAATATCGACATGAGCTTTAGAGACATCAACACGATTACCTCGCTCAGCCCGCTACTGATAGGAGAATACACGGATAATTGCGGCGTTCCCGCTAGTGGTGTAGAATATATGGTCAGTGGTAATACCACCATAGATTGGACAACAGGTAGTAATGTAGGAACAGAAATGTTCAACCTTGGCTTGAATACCGTTACCTATCGCGTAACAGATTATAATGGCAATAGCCGCACCTGTTCTTTTGATATTACGGTTGTCGATAATACGCCTCCCAGCCTAACATGTCCTGGTGACATCAGCGCCAATACGGATGCAGGCAATTGTTCAGCAGTAGTCAACTGGACTCCTCCTTCACCCACAGATAATTGCGATCTATCTGGATCTTCTGTATTGCTTTACAGCTCTCACGATCCAGGAGATACTTTCCCATTGGGTACAACAACGGTTACTTATCGCGCAGTAGATAATGCAGGGAATGAATCCACTTGTTCCTTTGACATTACCGTAACGGATAATGAAATGCCCGCTATTAGCTGCCCCGTCAATCAATCGCTAGGTACGGATTGTGGCGATAATCTATTGCCAGATTATACCGCTCAAGGGATGGTGACGGATAATTGTATGAACTTTACGGTGACGCAGATGCCTAGCCCTGGTTCTTCGCTAAGCTCTTTGACAGGAGATGCCGCTTATACAGATAATGGTGGTGCTGGTGTAGATGCTGGTGACGTTATCGCTATTACGCTAATGGTATCTGATAACGCTGGTGGTCTATCAGCCACTTGTACTTTTGATGTCACGCTGGCTGGATATACCAATCCCGTTCCTGACCAAGGTGGTATTAGCCTACCTACCCTATCAGCTGATTGTGGTAGCATCAATGTACCTGCGCCTACCGCTACGGATTTCAACTGTCCTCCAAATACACTATTGGGTGTTCCTGCCATTTCCACTGGTTCTGCCATGCTTACGCCATTAGATGGTCCTCCAGCAACAATGTATCAATATACACCTAGTGGCACAGGAACTGCTATTATTACCTGGACTTACACTGATGGTAATAATGTAACTTCCACTCAGAATCAATCCGTAGAAGGATTTGACGATAATCCACCCACAATCGACTCTTACTTAACAGCCCTGACTGTTAATCTAGATGCCAATGGCCAAGCTTCTGTTTCAGCGGCTGACCTGTTTATTATCGCTAGTGATGATTGTGCAACGCCAACTATTGCCATTACACCAACTAGCTTTGATTGTGATGATCTAGGGCCTAACCTTATTACAATTTCTGTTGACGATGGCATTAATCCATTGGTATTTGCCTCCTCTACCGTTACCGTTGCAGATCAAATTAGTCCAGTTATGGTAGGTGTTCCTGCTTCTGTTACTGTTGATTGCGATAATATTCCTGGTTTACCAACCATTGGAGTAGACATCGTCGCCAGCGATAATTGTGGCGGTACAGGCATCACCTTTGCACAAACCTCTACCCAGTCAGGTAATCCAGACTTCTGCACCAATTACGATTACGAAATTACAAGAAGCTGGACGGCTACAGATGCTTCAGGTAATCAAACAACTTTCGCCCAGAAGATCACGGTCGAAGACGTAGATGCCCCTCAGTTTAGCGCTGTTTCTACCATTAATGTAGGTACAGACGGAAATAACTGTAGTGCCATGATCAGCTATATGATCACGAGCGACTCTTTAGTAGACAACTGCGCTCCATTTGCCAATTTGGACGTGAGCTATGTCATTGACTACTTCAGCAATAATACCACTGATGTCACTGGAAATGATGGCGACATTAGCGGCACTTTCCCAGAAGGAACGCACCGCGTAACTTACACGGCTGTTGATCCTTGTGGTAATACGGAAACTCATGTAATTATCATTACAGTAACCGATGACACCGCACCTATCGCCTCTTGCTTAGGTGGTGCGCCAACGGTATCCCTACCACCAAGCGATACGCTGATTATTCCAGCTACTTTTATAGACAATGGTAGTTTTGATAATTGTACCAGTTTGAACCCTAATGTTCATATGGAGCTGTCTCGCGACACCTTTACCTGTGTAGATGCTGGACTAGCGCATTTCATTACCTTGACTGTGACTGACAATGCAGGTAATTCTTCTAGCTGTAATGCACAGATCAACATCCAAGACAATATCGCTCCAACGGCTATTTGCCAGAACCTAACCGTTACACTAGACGAAAACGGCTTGGGTGCCATCGCAGCCTCAGATTTGGACAATGGTAGTTTTGATAACTGTACAGGTACAGTGCCAGGTACAGGTGTACTGACTTTCACTGCTTCCCAATTGATCTTTGGCCCTAACGATGTATTGAATGGCCCAGTAGCGGTCGACCTATTTGTCCGCGACCTACTTGGCAATCGCGATACCTGTACTTCCTCTATCAACGTAACGGTTCCACAGACTTGTTTTGATGTGATTGAAGACAATGTAACCCCTCCTGGTTTTGTTTCTGGTACAGCAGGTACAGTTGTTCAGGTGCCACTTGTGGTGAGCAACTTTATCAATGCACAGTCCTTCCAGTTCTTGGCGGTTATCGAAACGGATTCTGTAGCTGAATTTACAGGGGTAAGCAATAATATGCTTCCTGGTAGTGGCTTTACCAGCAATATGATTTCTTCGGATACGATGAGTATCTCTTGGTTCAATAATGCCTCGATGAATAATCCAGCGACCTTCCCAGACGGCACGACCATCTTTACTTTTGATGTATTGCTAACGGGAGACGTAACGGAGTCAACGGATATTAAGATCATTGGTGATGTAGCGGTTCCATTAGAAGTCATTCGCTCTTACAGCGGTACTTCATTGAATACGGCTCCTTGTACCTTTGAGGGTACGGTGCTGATTGATAATCCTGCTCAGTTGACGATTGCTGGAAATATCTTTACAGAGAATAATGCGACCGTAGGGAGCGCAGATGTTGATCTGTTTAACCAAACAGTTGGTGCTTTGATGAATACCTTTACGACTGGTGCTTCTGGTAACTACAGCTTCTTCCCTGTTTCTGCGGGTAGAGATTACTTGTTGTCGCCAAGAAAAGACATCAACTGGACCAATGGGGTATCTGCACTTGACCTCTCTTTGATTCAGCGTCATATCGTAGGTATTGACTCGCTTGATTCTCCTTATAAGAAAATTGCAGCGGATGCCTTCCCTGATAATAGTATTACCACTTTTGACGTAGTTCAGCTCTTTACGCTGCTTTCTACCAGTATCCCTGGTCCTCCAACCACTCCAACAGGAAATACCTCTTGGCGTTTTGTTCCACTCGATTTTGTATTCCCAAATGCGATCCGTAGAGTTGTCCCTGCATTCCCAGAGACCATTGCTCTTCCCGCATTGTCCAGAGATACGCTACAAAATGACTTCATCGCTGTAAAAATTGGTGATGTAGAAGGAAATGCCGATCCACTCAATCTAACCAGTAATTCTATTTCTTCTGATAGAAGCAATAGCACATTGGCTATCCAGTTGGAGGATCGCGCAGTGAGCGCAGGCGAATTGGTAGAGCTTGAAGTAAGTGCCGATAACTTCCAGGATATCCTAGCTTATCAATGGACACTGGAATTTGATACAGAGGTCTTGGAATATGTAGGTGCTGACCACGGCGAGCTCAATAACTTTAGCGATCAAAACATTGGTTTGCTGGCTCTAGATCAAGGTATCCTAACCATGATTTGGTACGATGCTCTGGCCAACTCCTTGAAGACAGACGAATTGCTGTTTACCCTTCGCTTCCGCGCGAAGAGCGATCTGGCTAAATTGAGCCACGTCTTCCAATTGGCCAATACAGCGCTTGAAAATGCAGCCTTCAACCTCAACCAAGAGGCCATCAATATCGAGTTGCAGTTCAACACAGAGTCTACTGTATTGAATCCTGACTTTAGCCTGATGCAAAATACTCCGAATCCATTCAAAGAGGAGACCATCATTGGTTTCAACTTGCCAGAAGCTACCTTTGCGACGATGACGATCATGGATATTTCTGGTCGCGTTATTAAGCAATACGAAGGCAACTTTGTAACAGGATACAATGAGATTCGCATCCACCGCAGCGAATTGGCCAATACAGGCGTTCTTTACTACCAGTTGGACACACCTGAACACACCGCAGTTAAGAAGATGATTATCATCGAATAATACTTATCAAATCTTAGTCAAAGGGTCTTTTCTAAAAGACCCTTTGACTAGTTTTGTACGACGATCAGGCATTGTCTGCCTCATAGATCAGACGGATCATCTCCTCTGAGTTTAGGGTATTATACAGGGATAAAGACGCGCAATCGGGCCATTTATAGAGCACTTCAACAAACGACCAATCAACTTGCCTTCAAATACCATTTGACCCAAACAAATGTTGCCCAAAACCGTCACCGATCACCTGGTTTTACTTCGACCTCTATTAGCGCTATATTTGCAGATCGTTTTAGGCGACAATTATAATAAACCTATATTTCAAACGCACTGAATTATGCGACAGTTACTTGCTATTGTCTTTATATATTTAGGCTTCGCTACCCTCTCGCTCAGCGGACAGGTTACCTTTACGAGTCAAAACCAGTCCGTAGATTGCGCAGCGGGAACCTTCTGTGTTGATGTTGACGTCACGAACTTTAGACAGATCAATGGAATGCAGTTTGCCCTTCAGTGGAACACCAGCCTATTTGACTACAGCAGCCACACTTTCTCAGCCTTAGCTGGCGTCCCCATTGACCTCGTTGATGCATCAGCAGGCTATATGGCCTTTTCCTGGTTTGGTCCCTTCACTGGTCAAACTATCGCTGATGGCACGACGATTATTACCCTTTGTCTGGATTTATTGGGCAATGCGGGTAGTGTTTCCGATATCGAATTCGTTCCCCAACCTGGCCAATTAATCGAAGTAAGCGATGTGCCCAATGGCCCCCTTGATGTCACGACCCAAGTCGTTTTTAATGAGGCACAGATTACCATTACTGATACCCAAAATCCTGTGATCACTTGTCCTTCAGATACTTCTTCCTTTAGTAGCATCGTCAATAATATCGACCCCGCTTCGATCACAGACGATTGCGCTATTGATGTGGTAACCTTTAGCTTGGGAGGTGCGACGACAGGCGCAGGGACAAACGATGCCAGTGGGACAGCTTTTATGGACGGGGTAACGACCATCACCTATACCGCTCAGGATTTTGGTGGCAATACCAACTCCTGTAGTTTTAATCTCACGGTAATGGATACCACAACCATTGATCCAGACATCTTATACTTCGACCCGCAGATTAGCGTGGACTGTGCTACAGATATTGTCACGGTGGATGTGAATGTGATCAATTTTGACTCCATGTTTTCCATGCAGTTTGGGATTTTTTGGGATACGGCCGTAGTTTCTTATCTCAATCACACCAATATCAACCTCAATCCTCCTGGTGATCCTTTTATTACAACGATTACCGATGATGGCGTATTGGTTTTGCTGTGGACTTTGACGCCTCCAGTACCAGAAGGGCTGACATTGGCCGATAACTCCACCATTTTCCAAATTCAGTTTATGCGCAAACAATCATTTGGTCTTCC
>JBCBDH010000151.1:0-10983 GCA_038529855.1 Bacteroidota bacterium
TGGAGATGTGATCCCTTATATTGTCAAAGCAATGGGTGATTTGCGCAGTGGCCATGAAGAAAAAATTATTTTTCCAAAAAACTGCCCCGCTTGTGATACCCTACTGACAAGAGAGGAAAATGAAGCCGCCTGGCGTTGTGGCAATTACAATGAGTGCGAAGCGCAAATCTTACAAAGGATGATTTTTCACGTTTCAAAAGGAGCTATGGACATAGATGGCTTTGGTAAATCTTATGTCGAGCGATTTTATGCCGAGGGATGGTTGAAAAATATTGCAGATATTTACAACTTGGACTATGAAAAGATTGAGGCTTTGGAAGGCTTTGGCGAAAAATCAGCTGCCAAGCTAAAAGCTTCCATCGACATCGCCAAGCAAAACCCAATACATCGCCTATTACATAGCCTGAGCATCCACCACCTGGGCAAAAAAGCCTCTAAACTACTTGCCGCCAGCATCGACCATGTGATGGATCTGAGTGAATGGAAATTAGAAGATTATACCCTCATCAAGGATATTGGCCCCATCGTCGCGGAAAATGTCATCGCCTTTTTTGAGGACCCACAAAATAGAGAACTACTCCAGACCATGGAGGACCGAGGCGTGAACATGAAACAGACTGATGAGGACCGCCCCAAAGTCATCGCCGAAGATGCCCCATTGCTTGGAAAAACTATCTTATTTACTGGGACGCTGTCTCAAATGGGACGTAAAGAAGCACAAGAAAAAGCAGAGCTGGCCGGAGCGAGAAACATCAGCGCTGTCAGCTCTAAGCTCAATATTTTGGTAGCTGGTGAAAAGGCGGGGTCTAAGCTCAAAAAAGCACGGGCCCTGGGTACAGTCGAGGTTTTGACAGAAGAGGAATTCATCCAACTGATTAGTTAGTATACTTTTTAAACCTAAGATTATGATAAGAGGGATTGTTTTAATTGCATTACTTAGCTTTCTGGCTTGGCAGTGTAGAAGTTCAAATAAGGCCATCAACAATTTACCTGAAGCAAAGGAAGTGAGTATTACCTGCATCCTATCTGGCTGTAGCGATTCCGTTCGCATCCTTCGTTTTGATGGTATCTCTTTCAAAAGTATACAGGCGGCCAGCCCGATCAATGACACCGTCACCTTCAAAATGCCCGTGACAGAGCAACCAAGGATTTACTACATCGGGATCAATGCTCAGCAAAAAAAGGCCATTCCCATTGGGACAGAAGCTAAGGTTCAGTTGAGTGGTACTTGTAAAGATTTTCGCCGTCTTCAAGTTGATCAATCCAACTTGATTCGTCAGTACGATGCTGTGCAAAATGACATCAAAAGACAAAAGGGAATGATGAATAGGCAGATACAAGCCTTTCGTCGAGATCTTCGCAATCCAGAAAAACTTCAGGTGGTGAAGAAGGAAATTGCTCGCCTCGACAATCAGAAGCTGCGCTGGATCGATAGCTTGACCAAGGTCAACACATTTTTGGGTCAGGTTGCTGCACTGGAAAGTTATATCAATTACTCAACGGATAATAAAGGCCATAAAACAGAATTGGAGCATTATGCCAAAACTTTCTTCCAAGAAGTCGACTTACAGCATCCCAATTATGCCCACATCCCCCCCCTCTTTGAAGGCTTTAAAAATTATGCTCAAACCCTGGCCTCTGTCGGCTTGAATCAAGCACAAATCAGCCAGCTAGTCGATAGCCTATTGGTACAAATTCCAGCAGATAGCCGGGCTCAGCGCTATGCCTTGGGGGGCTTGGTGATTGGTTTGCAAGCCAAAAATCATCCTGCCTTTACCCTATACGGAAAGCGTTTTGTAGAGCGCTATCGCAGCGATAATGATCCCGCCATTGTCGCACTTGAAAAGAAGGTGGAACAAGCCAGCCAGTTTGCCATTGGTGCAGTCGCGCCCGATTTCACCCTGAATACGCCTCAGGGAGAAGCCATGAGTTTAAGCGATCTTCGGGGAAAAGTGGTTTTGGTGGACTTCTGGGCCAGTTGGTGTGGCCCTTGTCGAAAGGAAAACCCCAATGTCAAAAGGCTCTACGATAGGTATAAAGACAAGGGGTTTGATATCATTGGTGTGAGCCTGGATAGGAAAAAAGACAGTTGGCTCAAGGCCATTGAGAAAGATGCGCTGCCCTGGCATCACGTCAGCGATTTGAAAGGCTGGAGCAATCGAGTAGCCAAGCAATACTCCGTGAGCTCCATCCCGCAAACCGTTTTACTCGATCCAGAGGGAAAAATCATTGCCCACAATTTGCGGGGAGAGGTACTAGCTATGCGCTTAAAACAGATTTTTGGAGAGTAAAGCATTTGGCTTATCTTAAGCTATTCCAAAATCCTATTTCAAGCCAAACAATATGTGTAAACATGTCCTCCTTCTGCTGCTCTTGCCCCTTTTTCTTTTGTCTTGCTCTTCCAATACCCCCTCTGAAAAAGCAAATGACAAAGTAAGTACGAGGATGGATAGCTCTACCATTGTATGGCCAATCCCCCAACCCAGCCCTGACTACGATACCAGCCAATGGGTGGATATACTGGATTTAGACAGCACAATTCTGCTTGACATGCGCTACGCAACTAATAATAACTTTGTCAAGGAACAACTCTACGACTGTGGTCGCTGTTTTCTGAGGCCAGAAGTAGGGCAAGCTGTACGGACTGCCCATCGAGCTTTGCAACAACAAGGCTTGGGCTTAAAACTATTTGACTGTTTTCGCCCGCGCCCCATCCAACAAAAGCTATGGGAAAAAGTACCAAACCCCAATTACGTCACTCCTCCCAAAAAAGGATCCATGCACAATCGCGGTATGGCAGTTGATGTAACCATCGTAAAGGCCAATGGGGAGGAATTGGATATGGGAACTGGCTTTGATTATTTTGGACAGGAAGCTCATCACACCTACACGGAATTGCCCGACGCTGTATTGGACAATCGCCAACTTCTAAAAGAAACCATGGCTGCCGTTGGCTTAAGACCTATCCGAACCGAATGGTGGCATTATTCCTATTCAGCAGCATCTCACGAATTATCCGATATGCTTTGGAAATGCGAAGATTGAAATTGGTTGGCGGGCGAAACAAAGCCCATACTTCGCTCGTTACATATTGGATGTTTTCTTAATTTTGTGACAACAAATAACACGTGGGGAATAGGTGCCCTTTCTAATCTATCCCTAAAAACAGCAGTCAATGCAAGAAATCGCATACAAATCCGAAGTAGAAGCCGTAGACGCACTCGCTCAATCCTATAAAGACCTATCTAAGGAAATTAGTAAGGTAATCGTGGGGCAGGAAGACGTAGTAAAGGCCGTTATTATTTCCCTTTTTTCCAATGGACATAGCTTATTAGTGGGCGTACCGGGTTTGGCCAAAACGCTCTTGGTGAGCACCATTGCTGAAGTACTGGATCTGGACTTTAAACGCATCCAATTTACCCCTGACCTCATGCCTTCCGATATTACAGGTTCGGAGATATTAGGAGAAAATCGCCAGTTCAAATTCAATAAAGGCCCTATTTTTTCCAATATCGTTTTGGCGGATGAGATCAACCGTACACCACCTAAAACACAAGCCGCTTTGCTGGAAGCCATGCAAGAACGCTCGGTAACCGTGAGTGGACAAAGACATAAATTACCTGCTCCATTTTTTGTATTGGCCACACAAAATCCCATTGAACAGGAAGGAACCTATCCACTGCCAGAAGCACAGCTGGACCGCTTTATGTTCAATATCCCGCTGGATTATCCCACTTATGAAGAAGAAATCCAGGTAGTCAAAGCAACAACTGCTAAGCTCAACTACGATCTCAAGCACATTGTTACTGGTGAGCAAATCCTGTATTTCCAAGACCTGATCCGCCAAATTCCCATCGCTGATAATGTCTTGGAATATGCCGTTTCGCTAGCTACTAAAACGCGCCCCAATACCAACCGGGCGACGGAAGCGGTTAATAATTACATTTCCTGGGGTGCAGGTCCTAGAGCTTCTCAATACCTCGTGTTGGGTGCCAAGTGTCATGCGGCTATCAATGGAAAATACTCTCCAGATATTGAAGACGTTCGGGCCATTGCCAAATACGTCCTTCGCCATCGCATCGTTCGCAATTATAAGGCAGAAGCAGAGGGTATCACGGAAGAAAAAGTTATCGAAGGTTTGTTTTAATTAACCCCATCATTTCATTGCTAAAAAAGGACGTAGATAAAAAACTACGTCCTTTTTTCTTTATTTTGATTATACTTTTGTAATTTTATGATTACATTTTATAAACAAACCTATCGTCAACATGCGAGTATTAAAAACTGTGGGTGCTGTTATAGGCATCCTTATCGCCTTGCTCCTGATCACAGGGCTATTTGTGCCAACAGATTTCGGCATGGAACGCACTACCGTCATTGATGCATCAAAGGAAAAAATCTTTCCTCACATCCGTTACTTTGAAAAGCGAAACGCCTGGTATCCCTGGACCAAATACGATCCCGACATGAAAAGTACTATCGAAGGTACTGACGGAGCCGTTGGAGCTATTTCTACTTGGGAAGGTAATGAAAAAGTGGGAACAGGAACGCAAACCATCACTGCCATCAAAGAAAACGAAGAAGTACTTAGCCACTTGCATTTTATGAATCCAGAAGAAGCGGAAGCCGAGAGTTATTTACGCTTAAGCGATGCCGACGAAGGCACCAAGGTTGCCTGGGGTTTTACCTTTAATGTACCTTACCCCTTTAATGCCTTTATGGTATTCCAGGATATGGATGCCAATCTCGCAGAGGTAAAAGGCGATTACGATCGAGGATTAGCGATGCTAAAATCTATTTGCGAAAAAGAAGCGAGTATACCAACTTACCGAGGATACACCATTCAAACCAAAGAAGCACCTGCCAGAACCTATGTGGCCATTCGTAAGAAAATGGGTATGGACAAGATGGAGGATTTCCAGGACCAGCAATTCCCAGCTATCTCTACCGTCTGCCAGAAAAAACAATTGGAGATGACAGGTATGCCAAGTGGTTTATTTTACGAATGGGATGAAGAAAATCAGCAAACCGATATGGCTGCTGCTATTCCTGTTAAACAAGGCACCAAGCTAAAAGGCAGCATCCAGACCATCGACTTACCCGCAGTCAAAATCCTACAGATTGACCACTATGGCGAGGTAGATGGAACCATGGAAGCACATCTTGCCATGGATGATTACATGAAAGCCTATAATTTGGAGCCTATTATGCCTGTAATTGAGGAATACGTTACAGATACTACGCAAGAACCAGATACTTCGAAGTGGCTGACTCGCGTTGTTTACCAGTATAAAGCCAAGCAGGTAGCTGAAAACTAGTCCTGCTGTATTTGGATTTTCCAGTAGCCGATCTGTTGGACAGATCGGCTATTGTTGTTTTAGCCGTACGTGGGAAAAGCGTTGATGGGTGGGAGGCTGCTTATAATTTATGTATTTTTAGGCCCGTTATTTGAATAATTGATTCTACGCCCAGGCCACTAGGCGATGGATACAATAGCTGAGTAAAAAATCACTAATATGAATACGCCCGTAAAAATTTTAGGAGGACTTGTAGTCTTGATGGTACTTGCCATTGGAGGGGCTTTTCTCTTACCATCGGAGGTACATGTAGAACGCTCGATCATCATCAATTCATCTGATCGATTACTATTTAATCAGATCAATGATTTGCAAAATCGAATTCGTTGGTCGCCCTTGTTTAGAAAAGATCCTAAGACGAAAGTGGTAGTTGGAAATCCCTACATTGGAGAAGGCGCCTCTTATACCTGGAGCAGTGATCACCCAGAAGTAAGCAGTGGTAAATTGATGATTTTGGACAGTCAACCAGGCAAGAGTATTATGACCAAGCTGGATGTTAATGACGGTGCAGAAGGTTTTGAAAAATTCACTTTTGAAAGGGCCAATAATGGCTATAAAGTAACCTGGGGCTTTGATACCGAATTGGGCGCTAGCCCCATGGATCGCTTCCAGGGTTTATTTATAGAAAATGCCAGGGGGTCCGAAATGGAACAAGGGCTCAAAAATCTTCGCGAGGCTTGCGAATCTCAAGAGGCCAGTCGCGACCAAGCCGTAGTCAGCAGCCCAGGAGGAGGAAATTTGGCCGTTGAGGAAATTGATTTTCCTGGTGTAAGCTACGTCGCAGCTCGAAAGACCATTAACTTTCGTGATATTGAAGGTCATTTTGCCAATTTCTTTCCCTTGATCTACACTTCTGTACAAATGAAAGAGCTGTTTATTGACGGGCCCGCTTGTGCTTTATTCTACAATTGGGATGAGGCAAATAATCAAGCTGACGTAGCGGCTGCCATACCTGTAAAAGATGCAGAGGATTTAGATCAAGACATGAAAGCCATCGAAATACCAGCGGGTAAAGCCGTGATGGTCAACCATTATGGACCCGTGGAAAATATTTCACAGGCGCATCTGGCTATCCAGCAATATATGCAGCAAAAAGGCTTCACTCAAATCCCACCAATCATCGAAGAGTATGTCACTAATCCAGAACAAGCAACTGATCCTTCTGAGATTTTGACACGTGTTTACTGTCTTTACCAATAAAACGACACACCAAAAGCCGATGCGATGGCATCTTAAATGAGTAGTAATCTGTATTACAAATTGAACAAATGGGCCGATCCAAGGCTTTTGATTGAGGTCCATTTCTTAATTTTGTAAAAAGGCTAGCAATGCTTGCTCATCGCCTGCTGATTAGTCATTTAAACGTCGTCGTCATGAGAATAATCAATTTGTCCTCCAATATGAAATACTTTGCGATTGCTTGTTTAAGCTTGGTCTATATATCTTTATTCACCGCCTGTGCCTCAGAAGGACCAAGCAGTTTGCGGGCTCGGCCTACCGCTTTTGGCAAGGCCAATCAAGTGGTCGTCATTACCGATCAAGATGTTTGGGATGGGATGGTAGGAGACACCCTCAGACAGTATTTTTCCTCCTCCTTTCTCATTTTACCACAACCCGAACCCATTTTCGACCTCAAGCATTTTACGCCCCAACAATTACTCGAAGATCCGCTGCGAAAGGAATTGAGGACCTATATTTTACTAGGCAATACTTCCGACCCTAATTCTAATACTGGACGTCTCATCAGTAAAGATGTAGGGCAGGGCAGCCCAATCAAAACAAAATCAGGAGAGACTACCTTCACAAGAGTCGCTCAAGACAAATGGGCTTCTGGTCAACTGCTCATTTACCTATATGGTAATAATGATGAAGAAATGATCAGCACCATCAAAAATAATTTCAATGCGGCCATCAAACGCATTCAACAAGCCGATGTAGATCAATTGACCTCTACAGTTTATCAGAGAGGGCAGAGTAAAGACTTGCAAGGTATCCTTAAAAGCACCTTTAATCTGGAAATGGGTGTCCCAGCGGATTATATTCTAGCTATGCAGGATGAAAATACGGTATGGATGCGCCATGAAACAGAATTTGTGAGCACCAATATTATGGTCCATAAATACAAATACACCCAAAAAGAACAACTCAGTAAACAAGGAATCATCGACATCCGCAATGTATTGGGTAAACGGCTGGTTTCTACAGAAATTGAAAACACTTACATGCGAGTCAATGACATTGATCTTCCTATGTATACCAAGGTCATTGATGTAAATGGTCGCTATACCATAGAAGCCAGAGGAATTTGGGATATCGTCAACGACTTTATGGGAGGGCCTTTTATGAGTTACCTCATCCACAATCCCGATACCAACGAACTCTTATTTATTGATGGCTTTGTCTATGCACCAGGGAAGCAAAAACGCCGTTATATGCAATACCTGGAATTGATCCTTAGCTCCGCTAAGTTCTGATATAAGCCCTGCTAACAATAAAAATGTGTTGGAGAAGATGGATTTTCCAACACATTTTTTACTTTAGAGTTTATTGTTGACCACCGGGCTATCTTATGTTCCTTCGTAAAAGGATTGATCCTCGTCTAGATGAATTATCTGACCTAGAATTGCTTGAGCATTATCGCAAGCACAAGGAGCGTCGTTACATGAGCGAACTGTTTGGGCGTTATGTCCATTTAGTTTATGGGGCTTGTCTTAAATACCTTCATGAAAAGGCCGCAAGTCAGGATATGACCATGGTCATTTTTGAGCGGCTTTTAGACCAGCCTCCTGGCCCAGAGGTGGAGCGGTTCTCTACCTGGCTCTATGTCATTATTCGCAACGAATGTGTATCTTCCACGCGAAAACAACAAACGGATCGCCATCGTTTAGAAAATTGGAAGCAATCCATTGACAAAAGCGATTATCTGGTCAGCAATGAAGCTGCCAATCAACTCTATCAGGTAGAAGAGCCCGAGGGCATTCCCAAAGATGATGTCCACAAGGCCATCAATCAGTTGAGTAAAGAACAAATGCAATGTATACGGCTTTTCTTTTTTGATCAAAAAAGTTATAAGGAGATTGCCACTATAACGCAGTTCTCCATCAAACAAGTTAAAAGCTACTTACAAAATGGAAAGCGAAACCTTCGACATCTACTTAGTCAACAGGAAAGAGCCACTGATTAATCAACAGCGATCTTAAATGATATGAAAAAACAAGTGGATACCAGCGAGCATTTATCCGTCGAGCATATTCAATCGTATCTCGCGGGAACCTTAGAGGAGGCCCAACGCTATCAGTTGGAGCATCACCTACTTGATTGTCCGCTTTGTTCAGACGCTGTGGAAGGCTTTGCCAATCAACACAATATAGAAGAAGATCAACATCTGGCCGCCCTTCAGGCGCAGTTTTCCAATACGGCTCTTCAAGTCCCCCTGCCTACCCGTCGACTTTATTTTAATCAAATTGCTGCTGCCGCTGCGGTACTCGTTTTACTCACCGCCGCCGCCCTATTCTGGCAAAATAGCTCTGACGAACGACTCTACCGCGCCTTCCATCAACCCTTTCAAGAAGAGCTCATCGCCAATGCCCGATCTGGCGACCCTACAGCGAAACCAGCGCCCCTCCTCCAGGAAGCCTTAGAATACTATGAAGCCAAGGACTATGACCGCAGCTTAGTTGTCTTTGAGCAATACCTCAATGGCTATCCCGAGGATACCAAAGCCCTTTTTCTCGCTGCGCTCGCCCAAATCGAAATGGGCCAACAAGCTGGTGCAATTGATCGACTAATGACAGTTCGTATCAATGATGAGCAATTATTTGAAGATGCGAGTTGGTACATGATTTTAGCACATGTGCGGAGTGGGGAGCGGGAGCGAGCCAAGCAGCTTCTAGAGGAATTGACCCAACAGAAAGGAGGGTATTACGAGCAGCAGGCTCAAAACTTATTGGAGCGTTTGGGAAAATAGAGCGTTAAACCAACTCTACAAATTGTAAAATCTCCTCTACATAACGACGATCATTGGCTAAGCGCGGTACTTTACTTTGGTTGCCATAGCGTCCTTTAGAGCGAAGCCAATTGTGGAAAGTTCCATTGGGAATAGGATGCAGTTGTAGCTGCTCCATCGCCATATCCTTATAGCGCTTGGCCTCATAATCAGAATTGATCTTTTGCAGATTTTGATCCAATAATTGATTAAATACTTGGAGGTTATCTGGTGCTTTTTCAAACTCTACCAACCACTCGTGTCCACCTTTGCCGCTACCTTCAAAATAGATTGGTGCAACCGTATATTCCAAAACAATAGCATTGGTCGACTTGCAAGCCGCTGCCAGGGCCTTATCCGTATTAGCCACCATGACTTCTTCCCCAAAAGCATTAACAAACTGTTTGGTTCGTCCGCTGATTTTGAACAGATAGGGATCTGTTGAGGTAAATTCGATCGTATCGCCAATGGCATAGCGCCACAAACCAGCATTCGTACTAATGACCATCGCATAATGTCGGCCAGCCTCAACCGCCTCTAGTGGAATAGTCGTTGGATGTTCTTGATCGATTTCCTCCAAAGGCATGAACTCATAGTAGACGCCATTATCCAGTAAAAGCAACATTTCCTTGGAATCCAGGCTGAGCTGGCTGCCAAAATAGCCCTCAGAAGCATTGTATACATCCAGATAAGTAACCTCATCAGAGGGCAAAAAACGGCGCAATTGCTCCTGATAAGGCGCAATATTAACACCTCCGTGAATGTAAGCCTCAAAATTAGGCCACACTTCCAGTATGTTATCCTTACCGCTCCGCTCTAAAATATGACGGAAAAAGACCACAACCCAAGTAGGCACACCTCCTACCATCGTAATTTGGGGGGCAACATCGGGCCGACAAGCGACCTCAGCCATCAATTGAATCTTACTTTCCCAATCATCGCGAAGGACAATATCAAAATCGGGTTCAAAGAAAGGACGGGCTACAAAAGGCATATTGCGCACCATTAGTGCCGATACATCTCCATAAATGGTATCCAAACTAGGATCATAAACCTTATGATTCCCTGCCATC
Source organism: Bacteroidota bacterium (assembly GCA_038529855.1). Taxonomy (GTDB): domain Bacteria; phylum Bacteroidota; class Bacteroidia; order Chitinophagales; family Saprospiraceae; genus JBCBDH01. The sequence goes on from JBCBDH010000151.1 coordinate 10,416, forward strand.
AGGAAATTCTTCCCAGCAAATATCTGACAATCGGGCTTGAGCCGATACATGATGGTCATAGTATCCCAGGTACCACGGATATGGCAATCCCGGAAATTGATATCCGAAACAGGAATAAATTTACTCTTGTCATTCGTGGTGCCAGAAGACTTAGAAAAGGTGGTCACCTGACCAGGCCAAAGCACATCTTTTTCCCCTTTCATCATGCGTTCGATGTAGGGTTTTAAAGACTCATAATCTTGAACGGGAAAGCGTTTGGCGTAGGTTTCGAGTGATTTGATCTCGTTGAAATGATACTTATAGCCCCACTTAGTCGTTCTGGCAGAGGAAATCAGATTAGCAAAAACCTCTTGCTGAACTTCATGTGGGTGCTTCATAAAGTGCTCCAATCGACGGTAACGCTGGCTGTAATACCACTTAAATAGGTTGTTGGCAAATTTTCTCATTGATCAGTCCTCGGCCAAAGAGATTCGTTTATTGGACTAAAGTAGGAAATATTTGCTAACAACCTATTTAAGTGGTATTACAGCCAGCGTTACCGTCGATTGGAGCACTTTATGAAGCACCC
>JBCBDH010000152.1:0-10963 GCA_038529855.1 Bacteroidota bacterium
TCAACGCTGATCATAGAGAATAGAGTGGTATTGATTTAGCCCCCGATAGTGGACATAGATTCAGAAATGGGTTGATGGAATCCTCGTTTTTGTTCGGCCTCAAAGCCATTTTTTGCGCGATGGTTTAAAGCTTCGAGAAAGGTTTGGCGAATTTGCTCATCGCTAGCCCCAGCCCGCATAATATTTTTAATATTAAAAACCCCATTATCATACAGACAGGTTTTTAGCAGCCCTTTTGGGGTAATGCGAATGCGATTGCAGGTGCCACAAAAAGTTCGACTGTAGGCCGCAATAATTCCTACACTGCCTTGGTATCCTGGGATTTGGTAATTGGCAGAAGTGGAAAAAGGCGGATCAGCCAGTTTCTCGATATTGGGGTATTGGCGACGCAGGGATTGTAGAATACGCCGATGGTTCCAGTACAATTGATCCGATTGGCTACCAGCTCCGTTAAAAGGCATTTCTTCAATAAATCGGACACTGACGGGATGATCTTTGGTTAACTCCGCCATGGGTATAATGTCCTCCGTATTTTTATTGGCCATGATGACCGCATTAATCTTTGTTTTTATCCCGTGGTGGAGTAGGGCATAAAAGGTATCCATCACCTTGGGGAGTTCATCGCGTCGGGTAATTTGGAAAAAGCGCGCTCGATCCAAGCTATCCAGGCTGAGATTGACGGATCGAATACCCAGGGTTTTTAGTTCTGGAATAAGTGGAGTGGTTAAAGTACCATTGGTGGTGATGTGGATTTCGTGGATACCATCCATTTGGCTGATGGATCTAAGAAAAGGCATCATATCTTTTCTTAAAAAAGGTTCTCCACCAGTGATGCGCAGTTTTCGAATTCCCAAATCGGCCAATATGTGAATGAGTCGCAGCATTTCCTCGTAGCTCAATAATTCCTTTCTGGGCACATATTTGATTCCTGCCGCTGGCATACAGTAAAAGCAGCGCAAGTTACAGCGATCTGTTACGGCTAATCGAAGATAATTGATGGCTCTGCCATGGTTGTCGTAAAGGGTATTTAGGTCTTCTCGCATCCGATTCGTTCAACTAATTGACAAACTAAAGCGGCTTATTCTGTTCGTTCTTCAACCTCTTGTAAAAAGGCTAATTCTGGAACCAAATCAGTTTGCCCTATCTACCTCATAAGAACAATCTTTTAGACAAATGAGTTTAGAAACCAACTGATAGCAAATAAAGATAGATTTATTTGTATAACTTTCCCAAAATAGATCAAAGCATCCTTAGGTGCTTCTTTTATCATGCTGAACGTCAAAGAGGTCAAAGAAGATTTTCCCATTTTTACTGCCGCTGCCGAGAGGGGGCAAGACTTACTGTATTTGGATAATGCCGCGACCAGCCAAAAGCCTCAGGTAGTCATCGATGCACTACAAGCCTACTATCAAACCCAGAATGCTAATATTCATCGAGGAGTTTATCGCCTGGCTCAAGAGGCGACGGAGGCTTATGAGGAAGCCCGCAGAAAAGTACAGCAGTTTATTGGTGCCAAGGAATCGCGAGAGATCGTCTTTGTTCGAGGAACGACAGAAGCGATTAATTTAGTCGCTCATTGTTTTGCTGCACCTGAACTAAAGACAGGAGATAATATTGTCATCTCTGCTATGGAGCATCATGCCAATCTAATTCCCTGGCAACAGCTTTGTTTGGAGAAAGGGGCAGAACTGCGCGTCATTCCCTTAAAGGCCAATGGCGAGTTGGAGCTGACCTCAGTTGATCGGCTTTTGGATGATCGGAGTAGAATATTGGCCTTGGTACACATCTCCAATTCCTTGGGAACCATCAATCCAGTAGCTTCTGTGATTAAAATGGCTAAAGCTAAGGGGATTCCTGTCTTACTTGATGCCGCACAAAGTATAGCGGTTCAGCCCATTGATGTCCAGGCTTTAGATTGTGATTTTTTGGCCTTTTCAGGGCATAAGCTATTTGGCCCAACGGGTATAGGCGTATTATATGGTCGGGCTAAGCATTTGGCGGCTATGCGTCCCTACCAATTTGGAGGAGAAATGATGCTACATGTACAATTTGAAGAGACTATTTTTCAGGATATTCCGTATAAATTTGAGGGTGGAACACCCAATATTGCTGGGGCAATCGGCTTAGGTATAGCTATAGACTATGTCCAACAACTAGGACTTTCCGCTATTCAAGGGCACAGCCAGGACCTAATGACTTATGCCCAGATGCGATTAGCAGGAATCGAAGGTTTACGATTGATCGGGACCGCAAGTCAAAAGACGGCTATTTTCTCCTTTCTCCTTGACGACATTCACCCTCATGACATCGGGACCTTATTGGATGAATCGGGAATTGCGATTCGGGCCGGGCATCATTGCACTCAGCCTGTGATGCAATTTTTTGATATTCCAGGAACCGCCAGGGCTTCATTTTCTATCTATAATGATCGAGCAGATGTAGATCGACTGGTAGCGGCTATTCATCAAGTTAAAAAAGTATTTGCATGAAGAAAGCCAATAATGGTCTTTACCACGAGCTTATCTTACAACATAATAAAAGACCCCTGCACTATCGCAAATGGCCAGAAGCGCCAGTGCAATTGATGGCTTATAATCGATTATGTGGGGATCAGTTTAAATTATATCTATCTGTCGAGAAAGGAGAAATTCGGGAAGCTAGTTTTCACGGTTATGGTTGTGCAATCTCAAAAGCCGCTACTTCTATACTTGTTGATTTGCTGATTGGTAAGTCCTTGAAGGAAGCAGATAAAATTTGTGCTGCTTACTTGGAAATAGTGGAGGGAAAGAACTTAGCAAAGGAAACCAAGTATCCCGCTTTTGAGGCTTTTGCAGCTGCCCGTGACTATCCCAGCCGAAAAAAATGCGCTAGCCTGAGTGGCGAAGTGCTCCAACAATTCCTCCAGGAAACTATAAATACTGATTCTTCACCTGAATGACCTCAGCCAATATGCTCAAAGCAATCTCCTGAGGCCGCTTTGCATTGATATCCAGACCTACTGGGCCATGTATTCGAGCAATTTGTGCTTCAGAAAAGCCTGCTTCCCGCAAACGATTTCTGCGTTTCTCTTGCGTTTTTTGCCCCCCCAAAGCCCCGATATAAGCTACTTTTGACTCCAACAAAATATGAAGTGCCTGATCGTCGATTTTGGGATCATGGGTCAATAAGACGGCATAGGTATATTCATCTAGCGCTAGTTCTGGTAAAACTTCAGCAGGCCACTCTTCCTGCATTTGATCTGGCGCTTGTCTAAAAGCCATTTTCTGGGTAAACATCCCTCTTGGATCTATCACTATGGTCTCAAAATCAAACTGTGCTGCTAAGTCAACCAACTCCGCGCTAATATGTGCTGCTCCAATAATGAGCATTTGACTTTTACGAGGAAAGACATGGGCAAAAAAGCTTCGCCCTTCCCAAGTAATGATCTGATTGCGGCGTTCGCGATAGGCTCGTAGTCCCTCAGCCTGGAGCCCTTTTGGGAGGTCTGTCCCATGTGATGTTCCATTGGATTGGATAAAGCAGTAGGCAGAGATCTCCCTTTTCATTTGACTAAGCAACACACCCCCCTGGTTTTGATCAACCGTTACCTGCAATGCCTCCCATATTGTGGTATCGACATCAAAGGGCGCTACGAATAAGCTAATTGCCCCGCCACAAGTCAAGCCTACTTCCCAGGCTTGCTCATTGCTCACGCCATAGTCCAATTGCTTAGGTCGGTCCTGCCTCATGACCTCTAAAGCTTCCTCTATCACGGCCCCTTCTACGCAGCCACCACTGACAGAGCCAATCATCTCCATCTCTGTCGATACAGCCATAACGCTGCCTACTATGCGCGGGGAGGAGCCCCAGGTTTTGATGACGGTAGCTAAGGCGAATTTTTTATTTTGCTTTTTCCATTGTTGGAGGTCTTGGAATATATTGATCATGGGGATGGGTTTTGGCGAGGAGGTGGTTTGTTAAAAAAATATTATATATAATAGAAATTATATTATTTGGTGGAAGCCCTCCATTGAGGGCGGGTCTTCCCACCCTCCTGCCAGCCAACCAATCGGGGCTTATAGAGGACATACCGATTCCAAGCCTTTCCAGTCCTATGACCAGTCAAGCGTATCGGCTTTTTTAATTACCCGGGCGTAATTAAAGGATGTTCCCTAAAAGGACGCAAGGAGGGGCTAAATTCCATAAAAATTTTGGAGGTTTTGATAAATTTATTTTTATATCAAATGTAAAAATCTGATTTACAGCTTTTTGGAAAAGCGCTAAGGCCCAATATTTTTTTAATCAAAACCACTAATGCCCACCACCACCTACCACTGGTGCTGCCGAAGTTTTCTTCTCTTCCTTTACCATCATCCAGGCAACCGCGGAAATAGCCAATGAGATCGCACAAATGACAAAAATCATACTCTTATTTTCTGTTCTACTGATCAGGGCTCCGATCCCAAGACTGGCAACTAGCTGAGGAAGTACAACGGATAGATTAAATAGCCCCATGTACAATCCCATCTTGGTTTGATCTACTTTTTGCGACATAATGGCAAAGGGCAGACTGACCGTAGCGGCCCAGCCAACACCTAAAACGGCCATAAGGATATAGATGGTCGTTGTGGAGAAGCCAAAAAATAGGATGCCGGCATAGCCCGCTGACATGATGGCAATACAGACCACATGTACCCTGACCTGGCCAAAACGGAAAACCAAAGGTTCAAGGGCCAAAGCAGGTAGTATAGCGGCCACTGCATTAAGCACCAAGAAACTAGCAGATACAGCTTGGCCCATTTCGTCATCTGACATTTCGGGCATCTTATCTTGGAAGTAGGCAAATAAGTAAACAAACATCGTCTGTACCCCTACCCAAGTGAAAGAGTGGGCCGCCAGGACTTTTTGAAAGCCAATAAAACTAGCGGCGGATTTAGAGAGGCCCTCTTCGCTCTTGGTTAAGGTCTGAAAGACTAGGATAACAGAAATCGCCAGACAAGCGTACTCTACCCAATAATGATCGGGTTCGTAATGGGCGAGGCGGGCGATGATGCCATAGACAGAATAGAGCAGAAAGCCCCATAGTGGTTTGATGCTGATTAGGGTTTCAGTAAGGGAAAATGGAGCATCAGTATGGCCACTGTCTTCGCTATTACCAGCTAGCTCGCGGGGTTCTTCAATAAAAAAGGGTGGAATGACGGAGGAAAGGAAGACCAAAATGGCGCCAAAGTAAATCAGCGTATTGTTGCCAAATAATACACTGATGGCATAGGCCATTACTCCAAAGGTGCCAGATATGGTTTGCATCCAGGTATAGCCCTTGGTGCGAGCTTGGCCTTCGGGGGTAATATCGGCGATGATAGAGCGAGTCGGGTTAAAGCTTACATTAATGGAGAGGTCTAGGGTTAGTGCGACTGCAATGGCAATGCCCAATATACCGTCGATACCCAGGCTAGAGGAGATAATACCGATATTGGGAAGTGCCAGGAGCATAAGTGCCGACAGTGTGCCTCCAATGAAGATAAAGGGTTTGCGTCGGCCATTGAGAAACCAGACATTATCACTGATAAAACCAACGGCTACCTGGCCTAAGATACCAGCGATTGGTCCTGCTGCCCATACCAGGCCAATATCGTGGATATCCAGTTTGTATTTGGTACTTAGTATCCAGCTCAGCGCTGCAATTTGGACAGAGAGGGCGAAGCCCATTGCTGTGGCGGGCATGCTCAGCAGGATATAAAAGGAGTTGCTTAGGTTTTTTTGAATATTGAGCATAATGCTATTTGGAGCCGTTTAGTTTTGATAAAAAACCAGTGCTGAGCTTGGAGGGATATTGACCTTTTCACTGCTAATGGTTGTGATTCCGTCCTCTTTTATTTTGCGTTCGTTAAGTACCATTGTCCAATCTCCTTTGGGGAGGTCTATCCTTTTGGCATCTGTCGAACCGTTGAGCAGGACCAGTATTTTTTTCCAGGCATCACCATTGGCATGGTCGCCAATTTCGTAGCCTATGACCATCTCATCGGGAACATCCAAAAAGCGGAGATGCTCCTGAATCATTGCGGTCGTTGGCATTCGGAAGGCGGGATGATTTTTTCTAAGCTGCACCAAGCCCTTGTAATACTGAAAGGCATCGAAGTATTGATTTTTTCTCGTCCAGACCAATTGATTAAGGGTATCTGGTGATTTATAGGAGTTTTCTTCTCCACCTTTGGTTCTCAGCATTTCTACTCCTGCATGTAAAAAGGGAACCCCTTGAGAGGTGAGTACAATGGTATTGGCTAGTAGGTGATGCTGAATGCGTTTTCTTTCACTGGCCTTAGGGACAGAATTGATCAATCGGTCGTAGAGGGTGTGATTGTCGTGGCAGGAGACGTAGTTGATGCACTGGCTGGGTTCAGCTGCCCAGGGAGCGTCAGAGTAATTGACTGCTTTATAGTCGACTTGCGGGTGTTGGGTCGCAGCGACAATGCCGAATTTGACACTTTCTTTAGTACCTGGCTTAGCCGTTGCAAATCCAGTGTCCTCGTGTTCAAAAACACTGCCTTTTAGTCCATCTCTCAGGTCATCACTAAAAGCAGCCACTCCTTTGATGCGGTGGGTGTATTTTTTTAAAGCCCTTTGGTCTTCTGGTAATGGGCTATCGCCTGCGGTCCAACCTTCTCCATAGACAAATATACTAGGGTCAATTTGGTGCAGCGCTTCGCTTACCTGATTCATTGTCTCTATATCGTGAATCCCCATCAAATCAAAGCGGAAGCCGTCGACATGGTATTCCTCAGCCCAGTACTTGACTGACTCAATGATGAATTTTCGGAACATAGGTCGGTCAGAGGCCGTCTCGTTGCCACAGGCGGAGGCATTGGAAAAACCACCTTCTTTATTTTGGCGATAGTAATAGCTGGGGGCGATTTGATTGAGGTGCGCTTCTTCGGTTACTCCAGTGTGGTTGTAAACGACGTCCATGATAACGCGTAGGCCATTATCGTGTAGTGTCTTAACCATCTGCTTGAACTCGCGAACGCGAATGCGGCCATCTTCAGGATTGGTCGAATAACTGCCTTCTGGGACATTGTAATTTTGTGGATCATAGCCCCAGTTGAATTGATTATCCTCTGGCCGACTTTCATCGACTGACATATAGTCAAAAGATGGGAGTAAATGGACATGGCTTACCCCCAGTTCTTTGATATGATCCAGTCCTGTAGTCAGCCCTTCTGGGCTTTTGGTGCCCAGCTCTGTTAGTCCAAGGAATTTGCCTTTTTGTTGAATGCCCGAGCTGGAATGAGTTGATAAATCGCGGACGTGAAGTTCGTAGATAACAATGTCCGTAAAGTTTTTTAAGGGAGGTCTTTGGTCATTTTCCCAGCCAGGTGGATCAGTTGCATCGAGGTCGAGGACCATTCCCCGCTTTCCATTGACGCCCGTTGCTTTGACATAGGGGTCGGGCACCTCATTCATCCACTGACCGTCTTTTTGAATTTGGAAGGTATAGAACTGGCCTTCAAGGTCTTCGTCAAATTGGGCAGTCCAGGTCCCTGCTGATCCTTTCTCCATTTGGTGTTCTGCAGTGGCTTCGCCACCGATACCCGATTCGTAAAGCCGGATTTTGACTTCACTAGCTGCGGGTGACCAGATTTTAAAAATGGATTGTTGTGGACTGTATACAAGGCCCAGGTCTTCCCCTTTATAAACGGGGTAATCATCATAAGAACTATAAGTTGGCATAGGCTGCTGACAGGCAAAAAGGAAGCTTAGAAGGACCAGTAGGGTCCAGGTATATATCCATTTCATAGATAAGCGGATCATTGGTTGAGTTGGTGGATGTCTTGACTAGGCAAATGCGCGTTTTTCAAAGAAATAGGAAACAAAAAGTAGGATGGTGGCCACAACAGATCCCGCCCACTCATTATCGGCAATGCTCATATGGGCCATAAAGGCCAATGCAAAATCAAAGAAAAAACCAGCATAAGCCCACTCTTTAAGCATATCTGATTTGCGGGTGAGGATGGCAACAACACCGAGGATTTTGGCAATAGCCAGAGGATAAACCACGTGGCTGGGATAGCCTAGGTTATTAAAAACCTCAGCTACGGCATCATAGTTGAAAAGGTAGTTGCCAGCAGAACCAACCATCATCAGACTCAATAAGCCAGTAGCTACCCAATAGATAATCTTGTCTCTTTTCATGATAGAAATTGTGTAGTTAAGCGTAAAAAAAAATAGGTCTTGGCATTAAATGTACACAGGAAAATTGAGAAATCAGAGGTTTAGTCCCTTTCTGCGATCTGATTAATTTTTCTATCTTTATCTACACCTGAATAAAGCACGTAAAGACCTATAGCCTTAAACACCCCATATCCCCACGTTATGAAGAAAATTTTGGTTATCGAGGACAATGAAGAGGTTCGGGAAAATTTGGCGGAGATTCTTGAATTGTCTAATTATGAAGTGACTACTGCCAACAATGGTAAGCAGGGCGCTCAAATGGCTATCGACGGGCAACCCGATCTGATTATTTGCGATATTATGATGCCGGAGCTAGATGGTTATGGGGTATTGCGGGTATTGGGTAGGCGACCCGATACGGCCTCTATTCCCTTTATTTTTCTTTCTGCTAAATCAGAGAACGAGGATTTTCGAAAAGGAATGGCACTAGGAGCTGATGATTATATCACCAAACCCTTTAATGATGTTGATCTTTTGGATGCCATAGAAATAAGACTTCGAAAAAGGGAGCGATTGCGGCAGCGAGCAAATACAGGGGAGGGGAGTCTTCGCTCTTTTCTCGATGAAGTAAAGGGCAGTAAGGCTTTTCAGGAGCTATCTGAAAAACAAGAAGAACGTATCTACCACAAGCGAGACCTCATCTACGAAGAAAATACCTACCCCCGTCAAGTCTATCAAATCGTAAAGGGAAAGGTTAAACTCTACAAGACAAGTGAAAATGGTAAGGAGTTGATTGTGGATATTCTCAAGGAAGGTAATTTTTTTGGCTTTATATCGGTCATTAAAAATAGTAAATACACGGAAACAGCCGCCGCACTAGAAGAATGTCGACTGCGGATGATCCCCAAAAAAGATTTTATCGCCCTTTTATCAAGCGATATGAATGTCGCTGCCCAACTGATCAAACTCCTGGCCAATAATATTCTTGAAAAAGAGGAACAATTGCTCAATATGGCCTACAATTCCGTTCGAAAACGGATATCAGAGGCATTGATACAACTTTATGAGCACTACCGAGAAGGCGACCAAGCCGTTTTTAGTATCCTTCGAGATGATTTGGCTAATATGGCAGGAACTACCAAGGAAACTGTAATTCGTACCCTCACCGAATTTAAAGAAGATAAATTAATCGAAGTCAAAGGACACAAAATACTGATTATCGATAAATCAGGCTTAGAAAACCTCCCGTATTAAGCCTCTTTTCCTGTCTAAAAAGACTGTTCTAATTCCTCCACTATCCTGCATTTTTTCAATCCCTGATGGCCATCCTACTAAAAGATGATGTAAATCATACACTAAGTTGATGTGGATCATTTTTAGCTATGCTACTCTGGGCTATATTTGCACTGCAATTACAGCAAAGCCATGCGAGAAGGTTTAATGCATATAGAAAGTGTGAATGTGGCGGCTGCTTAAAATAGCATTTAATGTTTTCATGACTGCCTGAGAATGGCAGATGGTTTTTTGGGGTTTTCATGGCTACTCTAGTAGATAGAGTGGCCTTTTTTAATACCCTGAAATTGAAGAATTCGAAATGAATTTTTTTTAATCTCATTCACTCTATCAAATGAAGACAGAGAAGTCGGGTAATCAAAGGATAACACCGACTTCTTCTTTTTATATCTATTTAGTACGGCTTATGCTAGCCTCTCTGTGAATTGTAGGCATTCAATATGGATAGCAACCTTGCCTTTTTGCGCTGAGCTACTGCAATGGTGGATTTATCCGACATGACTACATGACCATTATCCTTGCTGATGTAGCTGACCAGATGATCTAGATTGATGATGTGGGATTTATGGATGCGTTCAAAATTATAATTGCCCAATAATTCCTCTAATTCTTTTAAGGTTTTAGCGATGAGCAATTGCTTGCCATCGGTAAAATGAAAACGCGTATAATTGCCATCTGACATGCAGCGAACAATGCTTTGCAGTTCGTAAAGATGGATGCCCTCGGAAGTTGTCAGGGCCACTTTTTTCTGTGCATTGGCCAATTGGTGATTATTGATGAAGTTTTCCATCTGTCGGTTGTAGCTGGCTTGTGGTTGTTCACTGACTTTATTGATAGCGGCCTTGAGTTCTTCGCCATCAACGGGTTTGAGGAGGTAGTCAAGTGCAGAGAATTTGATGGCTTTTAGGGCGTACTCACTGTAAGCAGTTGTAAAAATGACTTTAAAAGCTTTGGTATCTACCTGTTCCAGTATCTCAAATCCTGTTCCTGTAGTTAATTGGATATCCATAAATACCAGTTGAGGTCGATGCTTCTGGATGCACTGAATACCAGAGGCAAGATCATCGGCTTCGGCGATGATCTCTACCTGGGGAGCATTGACTTGTAGCTCATATTTAAGAGCGCTTCGGGCTTGTTTTTCATCATCTATAATGATCGATCTGAGCATAATTACCAGATTTTTTTAAATGGTGTTTTAATAGTGACCCGTGTGCCACTTGCATTTCCTTGTGGATTGACTAAATCTTCGATTTGGAAATGATTCTTGTTGGGATTTGATCGGCTTTTGTGAATATGGCGCAATCGGTCTTGTGTAATTTGTATGGCTTTGGATTTGTGAATTCGGTGTTTGGTTCGCTGTTTGGCAGCTATTCGACCAATGCCATCGTCTTCTACCTGGGCCACCAGCATATCCGCTTCCTTACTAAAAGAAATACGGATATTTCCCTTCTGAGGTTTGGGAGCGATACCATGAATAATGGCTATTCCCCCTATGCTATTACAGCCTTTTGTGGAAAATGCC
>JBCBDH010000153.1:0-10948 GCA_038529855.1 Bacteroidota bacterium
CGCTATTGCCTGCTGCAAATACGTGTAGCAATTCTGGAAATTCGCGCATCTGCCAATCCAGATTTTGACTGGAATAATTGTAGGTGCCATTGGAATTGCAGTTGAAACTGGTCCCGTATGAATTATTGGTCAGGACCATTTCGTCTTCATTGTAATAATCTTCGGTATAGTAAGTAACTAAGCTGGTTTTTTCGATCAATAGGGTACATTCAGAAGCCATTCCTCGATGTCTTGGATTCACACTGCCATTCCCTCCAATGATTCCTGCGACATGATCGCCATGCGCACCAAAGGAGCTGTAGGTGCCAGAGGCTTTATTGATGACTCTTCCGTCAAAATCGAGGTGGTTTCCCAATTCTCCTCCATCGCCAACGCCAACGACGACGCCTGCCCCATTCAATTGAGGCAATCCTGCAAATCCGCTATTGAGCATATTGACTCTTTGCATGAGACAAGTTTCGCGGTTCAGGGCTTGTATGGGTTCTTCTATGGCATCAATGTGCTGCACCAATGGCAAAGCAGCGATAGCTTCCAATTGATTTTGAGCAATTTGCCCAAAATGGAAACGACCCTTCATCAGTTGCTTATCTGATAATTGGACGCCGTGGCTTTGGAGATAAGTTCGAACGGCCTCTACAGGCAATTTGGCGCTCACTTTAATCACCACCTCCAATTGCCCATTAGCGGGTACGGCCCAATGTGGGAAATCTCCATTTCGCAGCGTGGGCGAAAGTTTCTTTGTTCCTCGCAGTCGATTGATATCGACAATGCCTAGATCCGCTAAATCCTTTTCCTGAATATGACTTGGAATAGCCGCCAGATAAGTATTATTGGAATAATAAGACAACAGGTGAATACGCTTTTGGGCTAAAAGGTCAGTCTGAGATTTTGCTGGTAGGTCTGTAAACTGAATAAGTAGATAATAATTGCCCTCGTATTGTTCCCCTCTGAATAACTGTTGTTCTTCGAAGAACTGTTGGAGTCTAGGACTTTGATTTTGAGCAATCCCCTGTTCTGAAATACTCAATACAAAGCACAGTGTAGCCCATAGGCACACGAGTGATTTTCTCAACATATCGCATACTTTGAGTAATAGGAAAAAAATTACATAGGGGGAGTCCAGACAATAGAGGGGTATCTGGAATTAGGGGGAGTGATTAAACGGGGAGGTGGATGTTTTGTAACGCGTAAAGTATCAGGGTCAAAAAAACAACAAGTATGCCGAAAAAAGGTATAGCCAGGATGGCTTATGCGTAATACGCACAGCGTTTAGACGATAAGATGAAAAAATGCTTACTGGAAAGGATTGAGGACGTCAGGGTTATTCATATAACTAGTATCCGTGAGGGTATGCAGAAACTTAAGGAGCTGATCTTTATCTTCTTCCGTTAGTTCTAATTTGCGAATCAGCGGATCAATATTTTGGGCATAGTGACCGCCAGAATTATAGTGATCAATCACCTCTTCCAAGGTCTCGAAGCGACCATCATGCATGTATGGAGCAGTGAGTACGATATTGCGAAGTGTAGGGGCACGAAAACGACCATTGTCAAAATAATCGCCAGTGACTGGCCCATAGCCCAAATCTTCAAAGTCTTCCAAATTATCAACACCATCCAGACCATTATTAAAATAGTCATTCGTTGTCAGCAAAGGGCCACCGTGACAATGGCTACATTCTGCATCAGGAACATTTCCAGAGATGTCAAAAAACATATCGTAGCCTCGACGTTCAGCGGGTGTAAAATTGGCCTCACCTCGCAAGAAACGATCAAAACGAGAATTGCCAGAAATGAGTATTCTTTCAAATTGAGCAAGTGCCTTTACAGCTAAATCTTTGGTAATCTCACTCTTGTCTGAGATCCCAAATGCCTTGCGAAACATCGTTGGGTAATCGCTATGCTCGCGAAACTTATTTTCTACATTTGGCCAGGTATCGTGTAGCTCAATAGGGTCTATAACTGGCAGTAGGGCTTGCTCCTCTAGTGTATTGGACCTACCATCCCAAAATAAACCCTTATTATAATAAGCCGCATTCAATAAGGACATGCTACTACGCGTACCCGCTATGCCGTCAATTCCAGTACTCACTGCTTTCCCATCCGTGAAGGCCAAATTGGGTAGGTGGCAAGAAGAACATGACATGGTATTGGTCGCAGAAAGGATAGGATCGTAGAACAAAAATTGCCCTAAACGTACCCCGTCAACAGTAGTTGGATTGTCTTCAGGTGTGATCAGCAAAGGAAAATCTACAGGCTCAGGAATGGCGTAAGGTTGAGGATCATAAGGGATATGTTCCAAATCGCTGCCGACCTCCATTCCACCATTATTATCATCATCCTTACAGGCATATGCAAGAAATAACAAACAGAAAATGAGTGCAATGGAGGTCCTTCTCATGGCTAAGCAAAGATTCTTCTAATAGATAATAAGTAGTATAACAAAGATTAGCGTTGTATGCTAATCGCTTCTTCAAAATTATTCATGATCTCAATAGCAATCTGGAAGTTCTCTGCGGTATGTGTAGCAAAGCAAACATCCAAGTCAAGATAGCCATCTTGATCAGCATCACAAGCATCTGATGTTGTATCACTCCGCAGCAGTTCCTTGACATCAATTGCAACATTAACCACATTGGATACCGTAGAAGTCAGGTCATAAGTATCCATAAACTGCTTATCAAAATAGACATCGTCCGTCCCTGTGTGGTAAACAAAGGACTGCTCATAAGTCCCATTGCCATCCATATCCAAGGCACCTTCTAATTTGATAAAGATGTAACTGTTCCAACCTGCCCAATAGTGATTGGTCAAGGCCAATGGGTGCTCAGAGGCATACTCATTGGGATCAGTACGATTGAGATCAGCAGGAACGCCAATACCAAAGCGGATACCATCATATTGCCCAACTTCGATATTATTAGACACGATGCTCACTCCTTCTTCTGCTTTATCAGGATTATTGAGGTTGAAACTTAGATCGACAAAAGAAATATCGCGTATTTCCGTCTCTTCAGTACCTGATGCTCCCTGTTGTAAAAGAACGGCGTCTGCTACATAAAAATCAAATTTGGAAAACTTGATCTGTAGACCATTGTAGTCATAGCCTTTTTCTGTCATCAAAGTCTCCCCATCGTATTGAGCTTTGAAATTGATTTCCATGCTGGTCGTCTCCGCTACCTGGACATCGTCGTCATTACATGAAACGGCTACTAATAAGATCAGAAGGGTAGATAGAAATGCTGTCTTTTTTATCATAATCAGATCATTGATTAGTGGTTATATTCCTTTCTCTAGGAGAACGAAAAAACAGATTGATGGTTGACCTAATACTTTAAAATTAGCAAAAATCAGGCTTTATTCGGCCAAAGAAAAAGCCTGTGCCGTATTACTGACAATTTTTGTGACCAAATCATCATCACTATCATCCACAAAATTAATGCCTGTGAACCAAGTCAAATAATCAATATCAATCGCAATATCCACATCAAACCCTGGGCTAAAACTCACATCTATCGGTAAGGCAACCTCGACCAGCCGCTCATTCAAGCCAATGGATAGATAGGTAGTATCCGTATTAGCTGTCGTATCCTTCTGTAGCCAGATCTGGTTAAAAACATAGCCCGAATCCACATTGAAGTACATCGAATCTGTACTCACCTCTAAAGGATGGCCGCTGGGTATTGACACTGGGTCAGCTCCATTAACCTGAGCATCCAGCCCCACTTTGAAGCGCAGACTATCAAAAGTCCCATTAAAACTGACATTGCCAAAGGTGTAATTGAACTGATTGCGATTGATCAAAGCAAAATTATCGCTAATGGTCAGCATAGTCGTATCTGGCCCATTATCCGTATCAATCACCAAAGTATCGCTTACCCCTAGATACTGCCCATCCTGCCACAGCTCCAATTCAGATAGGTAAAAACGGATGCGGGCCACACGAAATAGTTCATTGCCATCCGTCACATAAGGATCGCCAAAGCGAAGCACCGTATCGCCCATCTGGTGGTTGATACTCAGTTGTAAACTAGGATAGGTACAGCAGTCTGGGCAGGGATCATCCGCAGAGGCGTCAAAATTGGTAGCCGCAATATCTAGACAACCCTCTTCTGATTCAAAACAGGCGGGGAGTCCACTGAGGAGGAGCAGAAGAAGAAAGAGGTAAGAGGAGGGATATCGCATGGCGCTGTTTTTTTAGCCTAGGGGCGATTATTCCGCTCGTGGTCCTTCATCAGCTTTTTGACAAATTGCTTGACTTGGGTGGAGAACTCTTTATTCATAATCCAATGATAATAAGCCTTATCCTTAAGCAGAGTATCAATAACCGATTTTCCAGTATATTTACCAAAATTGAAGACCACAACCCCTTCTGTATTGTACTTTAGGCGTTGGGTGGCATCAATCGTTTTGAGGTCATTGGTAAAATCGTGTAGGACCTGCATATCATTGCGAACAGGTTTTTCTACAATGCTACCATCTTCCTCAATGAGATTGACCTCTTCATAGCGATCCAATTGGCCTTTAAAGACTTCTATGGTCGCTCGCACATCAGCTAGGGCATCGTGGGCATTGTCGATTTCCATGCCGCGATAAAAGCGAAGCGCAGCGCGAAGGGTGCGGGGCTCCATTTTGTAAAAGATGCGCTGTATGTCGATACAACGACGGCGATCCACCGCAAACTCCATCCCTACCCTAGCGAACTCCTCCATCAACATGGGTAAATCAAATCGATTGGAATTATAGCCCGCCAAATCAGCATTGCCAATAAAATCATATAGCTTTTGGGCCACCTGCTGAAAGGTCGGTTTATTGGCCAGGTCCTTGGGCTTGATCCCATGCACCATCATCGCCTCTTCGCTAATGGGTATACCTGGATTGATGAGCATATCCAGTTCTACTGGCTCCTTGCCATTTGCAAAGTATTTGATGATACCAATTTGTACGATTCGATCTCGAATCACATTGAGACCAGTAGCTTCAATATCGAAAAAACACAGATCGCGTTTTAGGTTAAATTCCATATCGTCGTCAATTTTATCCATGAGGAGCTAATCCGCCCATCTAATTGTAAGATCAGTTTAGCCCTTGTTATGGTTGATTTGCCTTTTAATTTAGCGGACTAAGCCCTCTAGCCCAGGGGTATACTTGATCCCCATACTTCCGTCTGATTCACCAAAAATCAAATAGGCTTCTATATCCGCTTCCGCCTCCGCCAGGGCATAAGCCTTTTCTAAGCCCATTACCATAAATGCCGTAGCAAAGGCATCCGCAGTGGCACAATCAGGGGCAAAAACAGAAGCACTGAGCAGTCGATCTTGCCGAGGAAAGCCAGTAGCAGGATCGATGGTATGCCCATATTTTATGCCCTCTACTTCATAATAATTGCGATAGTTGCCTGAAGTGGCCAGTGCGCGGTTTTGTAGGGTCGCCTTACCAGCTAAATCTGTTGGAGAGGCATCAGTGTCTGGAACGCTAATACCAACGGTCCACCAATTCCCCGCTTCATTTTTACCTTTAGCTACTACTTCTCCGCCAATATCGATCAGATAATTGTCAATGCCCTTGCGATCCAGCAAACGGCCAATTTCATCTACCCCATATCCTTTCGCCACCGCACTCATATCCAAAGATAGCCCTGCTTTGGCCTTTCGCAACTGAGCACTGGGACCCCATTCCAAGTCAAACTGATCAAAACCGATCAATTGCCGCAAGGAATCGACTTTTAAGCTATCTACTTTAGTGACCGCCCTTTTTTCTGTGGCAAAACCCCAATAGCGCACCAGAGGCATTACACTGGGATCAAAAGCCCCATTTGTTCGGCGATGTAAATCTTTAGAAAGCAAATAATTGTATAGAAAATGAGGGTGTTCCACAGCTTCATTAGCCATGACCGCTGCTGCGGGAAGTGGGGCTGGTAGATTTCCTACAACCAAAGCTTGATCAGAGGAATTGAACTTTGAGATAACAGACTCAGGGATGTAAGTGGATAAATCCATATTGATGGCCAGCAAAAGCTCATCCATCTCCTTCTTCAGGTCTCTACTAAGGGTGTCAAGATATTTGACGCGATAGTAGGTCCCCATCGTTTTGCCATCTACTACCGTCGCCGATTGTGTCTGGGTAGCAGATTGGCTAGGGCTAGGATCGGTACGACAGGCCCAGCAACTTAGTAAGACTAAACTGACTAATAAGGTATTTGAGATGGTGTAGCACTTCATGTAATTGGTGTTTATTATTTCTCTAGCACGCCTTCGCGAACAGCTTCCTCTTTAACACCGTGAAGTTGAATTGGTTGGTCACTTTTGCGCATTCTAATATTCAAAAACTCAACAGCTAGTGAAAAGGCAATGGCAAAGTACAGATAGCCTTTAGGTACGGCTCCTATTTCCGATCCCCATAACACCAAATGCGCCACATGCGCCCCCTCGACAATCAACATAAAACCAATCAATATCAAAAAGGCCAGTCCCAACATTTGGATGGTTGGATGTCTATTGACAAAACGACCCACTGGGTTGGCAAATAGCATCATAATCACAACGGATAAGACAACGGCAATCACCATAATCGGTAAAGCTCCTTGCAGACCATTGGTCATGCCTACTGCTGTCAGAATAGAGTCAAAAGAGAAAACAATATTGATCAAGGTAATTTGTATGATGACTCTACTCAAGGTGGAGGTTGCCTTTTGGCCACCCTCTTGCTCTCCATTGGGCCCTTCGAGCTTGTGGTGAATCTCAGAAGTACTTTTATAAAGCAAAAAGATGCCTCCCAATATCAAAATGATACTCTGACCAGAAAAACCACCCTTTATCCCCCCCCAATCAATCGTCACCCAGGGTTCTTCCATCGCAATGAGTATGGTAATACCAAAAAGCAATAGGATACGCATCCCCATCGCCAGTATTAATCCAATATTGGTCGCTTTGGCTTGATCCTTTTCTGGCAAGCGGCCAGCAGCAATGGCAATAAAGATAATATTATCAATGCCCAAGACGATTTCCAGAAAAGTCAAGGTAAGCAAACTCATCCAAACTTCTGGACTGGAAAAATCAGGTAAAACCATTAATTCGATAAAGTACATAGCTGAATAGCGTGTTGTGAAAGGCCCTAAGATTTAATAATTACTGCAATGTTACAAAAAATTAAATTGTAGCCAAAATAGGCCCATATCTCCCTAAAAGCTTAACTTCGCGCCACTGTAAAAACTATCCAATTCGAATGAAATACCGCCGTCTAAGAAAAGATGAACTGGAAGAACTCAAAACAGAATTCATCCGTTTTCTCGCCTCTCATACCATCACAGGCCAGGACTGGAGCCGTCTAAAAACAGAGGAGCCCCAGAAAGCCAATGAATTGGTCGATATCTTTAGCGATATCGTCTTTGATAATATCCTTAAAAAGATCGAATACCTGGAATTCAAATCCCCCAAAGACATCAAAGTATTTAACTGTCTGGCAGATAAAATCATTATGATGGGGATAGTGATTGAAGGAAAGACTGATATTGACTTTACTAAAGATACTGAGCCTGGCTCTCTCAAAGAGCAATTGCACCGCTCAGGTGCCAAGGTGAAGCTCTACAGAGCAGAAAAGAAATACACCAAAGAAAGAGAATTGGAATTGTTTGGAATGATGGAACAGGGCTGTCTGATTGCTAAAGAACAGCTTTTTAAGACTTTAGAAAGCTTGACTAAAGCGCAAAAAAACTAATCCCTAATCCACTACCAAATCTCGCATCTTATCAATCTGCCCATTTAACCAGCTCAAATTGTAAATCGGTCGGGTCGCCTCTACCCTTTCGGTCAATTGCTGTAAGGCAGCTCTAGACTTGCTCCGCTTTACCAAATCAATATTGTTCTTGATTCGAAAAGCTCGACGGGCAAATTTGAGCAAGTGAGCATAGCCCCTACGCTGAAAATCTGAAATCAACTTATTGCGGTGAATAAACTGCTGAAAAGCATCCACTAAGGATAGAAAAGCCTCGTACTCATCCAAATCGTAGTAGGTGCGAAGCAGCATGGCCTTGGAATCCAGTTGGTAGCGAATATCACTGTGCTCCAATCGAAGCAATAGTTCCAGCACCTCATCGTACTGGCCCTTGCTGTAGTGATAGGTAGCCAAATTAAAGCAGTAGGCATTTTCTGCTGACTCTGGTCGCAATTGCTGCCGATAATCTTCCAAAAACCAACGAATCCACTCCTGTTCCTCCAATCTCAGGCCAATGGTCACGATGTTTTTGTAGTGCCATTCAGAAAGGTAATTGTCATCATCTGTCAATAGGCCCAGGGTCAATTGCTTTTTGTACAATTCAAAAGCCGCTTCTAAAGCTCCTCTACTGCCCTTATTGATCTGCTCAATGCAGTAATTTTGGAGATAGTGATAGATATTTTGTAGCTCTCCTTTGGGAAACCACTGGGCTGAATGGTCTAGGATTCCTACCAAATCCTCATAGCGCTGTTGGTCTTTAGTCAGGATGAGCTGATAGAGTTGATAGTAAATACTGATGGCGGGGACGGATAGGTATTCCTCCGCTTGGGCTTCCACCTGCCGCAGCACCATATCCAGTAAGCCCGTGGAGTGTTCGACCTTTAAAATTCGACTGCGAACCAACATCTCGCAGGCATCGCGGAGTTTTTCAGACAGGTAGTAATGATCCAGGTGATTTTGTTTGCGCTGTAGGCTGTCGTCCATCTTGTGTTGAGAGAGCTGGCCATAAAAGGAGTTGGCCTCAGAAGCGGCCAGAAATTGTTGGCGAAAGTAGTCGCCATCGCGATAGCGAGCTTCGTTTTGTTGCTCATTGATTTGGCGCATAGCCCGTTCGTAATATTTGTATTGTTTGCGCTGTCGCAAATCGCGCAGGAGCAGGAGCTGATTGGCGATGCTTTCCTCACCAGAGCGTTCCAGGATGAGAAATTGCTCTACGAGACGGCGGGTGTAGGTAAAGAGGAGGGCCAGCTTGGCCTGGTCATGCTTTTTATTGGGGAAAAGGCGCTGAAAAATAGTCTGTCGATTACAAGTTTCCTCGCTAAAATTAGGGTAAATTTGATTAAGATAAGCCACCAAAGCCTTCACATCTTGGTGCTTATTGTGGTAAGGAGACTGCGCAAATTCCCAAAAACGCGTCATTTCTTTGCGTTGAAAGGTCTTTATTAATTGAACGAGGACATTTTTCAGCATAAAAAATCCAAATTTTTCAAATCACCTAATTTCACTAACTAGCTAGTAATCAATTTTTTAAAAGCAATAAAAATCTAAATTACACTATTTTTTTCTCAAAAAACAGCTCAAAAAGTATTTTTTCTAAGGCTAGACAAAGGGCATTTTTGTAAGGTCAGCAAATAGCACCATACAAAAGACCGTCAAAAGAACCTCAACAATTATGAAAAAACTAGTACTTGCCCTGCCCCTACTGCTCCTGCTCCCTCTCTCGATAATCGCCCAGACTATCGACTGTGTCCATTTTGAGGATAGCACTTTCTACATCAATAACATTACACCTAATCAAACCGATTTTGGAGCTGTATTTTACGAAAACAGCGCTATTACTTTTCGCTATAAATACGAGAACCACGCCAGTACAGGTATTGGCGATTTGGGTTTTGTGGATGCCATCACTTCTACCTGGATCGACTACAATCCCAATTTTGTCGGCAATGTCCTCTCTATGGGCGAAGTAACCGTACAAGCCGATTTTAGTTCGCTCAATTATTTCAACAAAACCCTGTCTTTTGATACCTCCATACGAGGAATTCCAGATGGTGTCAATCCCTACAATGTCAATGGTGCTGGATATGACAATTTGCCCAATGGCATCAATTATACCTTTACTGAATTGGCTAATGGCCTACAGGTGCAAATCAGCGGACCCATTCAAACCATTGAGCTGTGGGGTTTTGAGGTGGCCTATGATAACCTCTGTGTCCTTCCACTCGCTCAAGCCTGTCTAGACTTTAACCAATTGAGTAATGGTAGCCCCTCCACGATTTATGGCGCCAGTACAGGCTTTTCCCCTGGCGATCTAATTGGAAACCTCAATGGTGTCGACCTTCGCCTGCAAGAACAGGAGTGTTCTGGACAATCCAACTTTCAGGACCTGTACATCAGTCCCAATTTCCTCTACACGGCCATCGTCAATGCTATTGATTTGGAATTTGATTTGAGTCCGCTTAATGAAGCAGTGAATGAGATTAGCTTTGAGATTCAAGCAGGTAGTAGCAATTGTCCAACCATTCGAATCAATGGCGGAGATTTAATTCTTATTGATCCCTCTCAGCCCCTTGATTTATCCGCATTGGGGATTGAAGTGAGACAAACGACGATAACAACCAATAATACCAGTATTCATCAATACACCCTATTTGGCCCCGTATTCGAGCGTTTGGCCATTGGTGGAATAGATATGCCCATTGTCGATTTTTGCTTCCAGCGGTCAACGGCCAATTGCCAAATTGCCCTTCAAGCGACCACTGGGCCATGCAATTCTCAGAATTTCCCCTATTACGTTAGGGTGGAGGCGGAATATGTGAATACCAGCGACTCTTTTTACCTTCAAACCAATGCCATTGACTTTGGCAAATTTGCCTACAGCGACCTCCCCATATATCTAGGTCCATTCCAACCAGGACAAAATATTGACTCCTTAATCCTACTCGATGCGGAAAACTTCAGCTGCATAGCCGCTGCAGAAGTGGTAGAACTCCCCTGCCCCTGTTCCATTGAGATAGTGGAAACAGCAGTGCTAGAATGCTTTCAAGGAAGCTATTATCTATTTGTACGATACAGCTATGAAAATCCTTTTTCTGAAATGCACATTTACCTGGATGGCAATTTTTACCAGGGGAACATCTTTCAAAGTGGAACAATCGCAATTGGGCCTTTGGATGCCGATGATGAATTTTTTGACAAGTGCTTGGAAGGGGCCGCGATGTTTGCTTTAAATCAGG
>JBCBDH010000154.1:0-10919 GCA_038529855.1 Bacteroidota bacterium
GCAAATAGAGGAAGTCATACGAGATATTGTCGAAGAATTAAAGCAAAATAGTCCTAAAGCCATGCAATTAGGTCTGGAAGCATTTGACCATATTCAAGCTTCTGAGGCGCAGCACCAGTACTTGATGGGGATGCTCCTTAAAGCTATTGGTAGCAAGGACGGGCAGGAGGGATTGAAGGCATTTAAGGAAAAGAGAAAGCCCATTTGGACTGGGGCTTAATCAGTTGAGGAGCAATGGTTTGTATATTCGATGCTCATTTTTTTTAAAAAAAGTATTAAGAAATTTATGGAATTTAGGTACTCAGCGCGTCCTATAAGGGGGAGGGGGGATAAAAATGCTCTCTGCCTCGTAAGCTGCTGCCCTGCCTTAGCTGCCTTAGTGTCGGAGTAACTTGGAGTTACTCCGACACTAAAGGCCAAAAATCGCAATCCAATATGCCACCAAAAAAACTCATCCTCTCTGCCGCCTTAACTGGTGCCGCCACCAATCGCAATCATTGCCCCTACATCCCCTACACCCCAAAAGAGATTGGCGAAGAAGCTAAACGCGCCGTAGACGCAGGAGCAAGTATCGTTCATATACATGCACGAGAAGACAATGGGATGCCCAGCTGGCGCACTGAAGTATTTGAGCAAATCCATGAAGAGGTTCGCCGACTTTGCCCTGATGTTATCATTAATTATTCTACTGGGGCAGTGGGTATTTCTGT
The DNA here is from genome assembly GCA_038529855.1 of Bacteroidota bacterium. Taxonomy (GTDB): domain Bacteria; phylum Bacteroidota; class Bacteroidia; order Chitinophagales; family Saprospiraceae; genus JBCBDH01. The sequence continues at coordinate 711 of JBCBDH010000154.1, forward strand.
AGAGGAGCGGATTAAGCATCTTCCAGCCACCCAACCTGATATGGCGGCCTTCAATATGGGGAGCATGAACTACGCGATCTTTTCTAAGCGGCAGAAACAGTTTATTTGGAATACAGTATTTGAAAATTCCTTTGACACCATGATCAAAGTGGTGGAGACGATGAATGCCAATGGGATATGTCCAGAGATGGAGTGCTTTGATACGGGGCATATTCGCAATGCAGAGCCTTTGCGAGCGATGGGACTATTACCTGATAATGCTTGCTATAGCTTGGTAATGGGAGTGATGGGGGGGATTCCAGCGACGACACCCAATTTGATGCATCAAATAAGTCAAATTCCAGAGGGAGCCTTCTGGCAGGTGATCGCTATTAGTCGAAAGCAGTGGCAGATGGCAGCAGTCGCTTGTACGATGGGAGGAAATTTTAGAGTGGGCTTGGAGGATAACTTTTATTTACCGAATGGGGAGATGGCCAAATCCAATGGAGAATGCGTGGAGTGGGGCGTGAAATTGGCGCAGATGATGGGGCGGCCAGTGGCTACAATCGCGGAAACGCGAGCGCTGCTTCACATTCCACTTCGCGATAAGTAGAATATCAATGGATCATCTAAAAGTAGCAGTATATCGTCCCGTCTTAGATTATCGTGGTGGTTTTAATCGCTGATGAGCTGTAGCAAAGGGTTGGCTAAATACTTCTTTCGCTAGAAGAGCAATTGGCTAAATGGCTGGTCAACAAAACAGTAATTAGCCGCAAGCGGACTAATTCTTCACTGGACCGATCTGCTCGGTCTATTAACTCCATATTAAATCTGGGCTATTCTATCTGTTTATTTGTCATTTCTATAGTTTATACTTGGTAATCCCGCGATAAAAATTATATTGTCTAGTGGCTATATAGAGTAAATTTGGAATGACAAAAGAGATCATAACACTTGATTATTTACAAGTATTTCTAGTTGATCTACCGCAAAAACATGTTTTCCAGTCTGGTATAGGTACCAGAAAATCAAAGGAAACCTTGATTATTAAGTGGGTAGATCGAGAGGGGCGCATAGGGTATGGCGAATGTTCTTGCCGACCTGATCCTTACTATTCTGCAGAGTTTCTTCGTGCGGCTATTCAGCTGATAAAGCAGTTTATTGCGCCCATTTTGGAAGAACAACAAAGCTACACAGCGGTACTTAATGGTTTAAAACGAATAAGAGGTTGGAACTTTACCAAAGCAGGTATTGAAGCAGCTATGTTTCAGGTAGCGCAGCAATTGAGTGCGGAGGACTTATTGGACCAACAATTGGATAATTCGCGTATCCAGAAGGTGCCTGTGGGTATTTCTCTGGGGATTTACCAAGATGTTCACCAATTGCGCAAGGTCGTAGAAGAAGCTTTGGAATCGGGTTACCATCGCCTCAAATTTAAGATCGCGCCATCAGTTAATCTTAAACATTTTGACCAAATCAAAACTTTACTATTAGAGAAAGAGGTTTATGTGAGTTTTGATGCTAATGGGAGTTATACTACAGCTGATTTAGACCACTTAGGTTATTTCATTAATACTTTTGATGCTTTCATTGAACAGGCTATGCCCCCTAGTCGTTTTGACTACTTGCTTGCGGCCAAGCAGCGTTTTCCCCATTTGAAAAACTGCTTTGACGAAGAGGTTAAAAGCTTGGGTGATCTCGTTAAGCTTCATCAATTGGGCCTATTGGATCAATTGAACCTCAAGATTGGAAGGGTAGGGGGAATTAGCCATAGTATAGATATCCTTAATTATTGTCATCAACACAATATTGATTGTTGGATAGGCGGAATGTTTGAAACGGGGATTGGGCGGATGCTCAATTTGGAATTGGCGGCTTTTCTGCCCAATGCCAAAGCTCATGATCTCAGTCCCTCTAGCCGTTATTTTAAGGAAGATTTAATTGCTCCAGGGGTCACGATGAAGGAAGGCTACATCAGCCTGGATACGGCTTTGCAAGGAGAGGTGATCGAGGCAAGAATTCAAAAATATTGTAAAGAACAGTTTGAAATTAAAAAACCATGATACTCGACTATTTAATCCATAATGCATTGGTGTGTACGGGACGTTTGGAAAAGGCAAAGGTGCAGTCTGTCGGCATCCTTGGTGATCAAATCGTACTTTTTGATAAAGATCAATCCCTGCCTCAGGCCAAACAAACCATTGATGCGACGGGTCTACTATTGGCTCCTGGTTTTATCGACCCCCATGCTTCTACAGGCTTTGGTTACTTCTTTCCTGAAGCGGCCAATCACAAGCTCTATCAAGGTATTACTACGGAGATATTTGGCAATTGTGGTACTTCTCCTGGGCCTATTGGCGAGCAGCTGGTCTCTACAATGGAGCGACTATCCAATGAAATTGGTTTTCCCTTTGAATGGAGAAGTTTGGGTGAATATTTTGATCAGATAAAGGATAAACTGCAATTCAACATCGCTACTTTGGTAGGGCATAGTACGCTTCGCGGTGGGGAGATGGAAGATTGGAAAAATTTGCAGCCAGGAGAGCTGGAAGCGATGAAAAGGGCACTGGCACAGGCGATGGAGGAAGGCGCCATTGGTTTTTCGACAGGTTTGATTTATGCGCCAGGTTGTTTTGCTGAAATGGAAGAGATTATTGAGTTGGCCAAAATTACTGCGGAGAAGGGAGGGGTTTATGCCTCGCACATCCGCGACGAACGCAATGAGATCGAGGCAGCCGTGGAGGAAGCCCTGACGATTAGTGAGGGCGCTCAGATAAGGACCTTGATTAGTCATTTAAAAGCAGCAGAGCAGCAGAATTGGGGAAAAATTCCCAAAATTCTTCAACAAATAGAGGCTTTCAATGAGCGCCATCCCCATATGCAAGCGGCTGTAGATGTATATCCCTACACGGCGATTTCTACCAAGCTGAGGGCCTTTGTTCCAAAGTATATCCTCAAAAATGGGATTGAGCAAATTCCAGAAGTCTTAAAAGATCCCAAGGTGCGGCAGGACATTGAGGATTGGATTGTGAAGCGGGATTATGACTTATCCCAAATGATGATCATTTCTGATGAATTTGAGGAATTTTATGGCAAAACAGTTCGAGCGATTAGCGAAGAAAGGGGATGGACGGAAGGAGAGACGATGGCTCAGCTACTGACCAAGAGTACAGAGACTTGGATTGTATATCACTGTATCAATCAGGAGGATATTGATCGAGCAGTTTTATGGGATAAGGCCATGATATGTACAGATTCCTGGAGCTATCCCATTAATGCCCCCAAATCCATTGGTCAGCCACATCCAAGGTCATATGGAGCTTTTACGACTTATTTAGAGCGCTATGTTCGCGAATTAAAAGCCTTGTCTTGGGAAGAGGCCATTCACAAGATTACCTATTTACCTGCTCGCTTTTTTCAGCTAGAACAAAGGGGAGAGATTCAAGAAGGTTATTTTGCTGATTTGGTTTTACTGCATCCAGATGAAGTCAAGGCCAATGCCAGCTATACCGCGCCCAGGCAATTGTCAGATGGGGTGCGATACCTTTGGGTCAATGGGCAGATGGTAATCGAAGATAAAAAGGTGAGGGAACTAATGCCAGGAAAGATTTTAACCCATAAGCCCATTTCCACATTAGCATGAGTACCATGACAGATATCCAGATTGTTCCCTGTCAGCCAAAGGATTATGACCGCATTGCTGCTATTTACAATGAATACATACGCCTTGGTACGGCGACGATGGAAGAATCGCATTACGACGCACAGCGGATAAAGTCCTGGGTCGATCAATTTAATGATCGAGAGCGGCTTTACGTCCTAAAGAAAGCGGATGTTACCATTGGTTGGGGCATCATCAAAAAGTACAGTACGAGAGAAGGGTATCGCTATGCTTGCGAGACCGCTATTTACCTAACGGAGTCTGAAATGAGAAAAGGCCATGGCAGCCGTTTAAAACAGTTTTTGATCGAAGAATGTCGCGTCCTGGGTTATCGACATTTGGTGGCTAAGATATTTGCGACCAATACCGCCAGTATCCAATACAATTTGAAATTGGGCTACACCATTGTAGGCCGTCAAAAGAATATTGGTTTTAAAAATGGAGCGTGGATGGACATCGTCATTATGCAATACTTAATCTATTAATGCTAATTAAATCTAGATATATTATGGAACTACAACAATTGAAATCAACCCGCTTGGCACCATCATTGGCACGATTGGTTAATCTTTTGGAACAGGGCATAGCTACACATGGCAAGCTCAGCCCTTTAAAGGCAAAGGAAATCGTGCTACAAGCCAATGTCCAGGTGGAAGATATGATGGAATATGCTGCTTTTAATCATCCCGTAGAAGATTGCTATGGCAGAAAATTGGTATTTGACAATGGCCAATTTGAGGTCATGGTAATGTCTTGGAATCCAGGTGATTATTCTTCTATTCACAATCACGGTTATACCCAATGGGGCGTGGTACAAGTATTTGGTAATACGCATCACATGATCTATCGCCTGAAGGATAACCAAATGACTTTTTCCAAAAAGGAATTGCTCAATGCGGGAGAAGCCATTAAAGTCAATAATGCATTAATTCACCAAATGGGCAATGCGACGACGGTCCCTTATTTGACCCTTCATGTTTACGGTGTTAATGAAGAGGGAAAAGCCATTACGGCTGATGCTAAAAATTACGATTTGGAATTGGATAGAGTGGTGCATACCTGTGGTGGTGCTTTTTTCAATTTACCAAAGGAAAATGTTCACGATATTGAAAAAGGCGTCATCCCTTGTAAAAAAGTTTTTCAACACTATGCCTATTTGCTCATGGCTTATTACAATCGACAAGAACCAACACCAGAAATTATTGAGCGCAAGCGCCAGCTGCTAAATAAAATGGAGCAATGTTTTTTTAGTGCTTCCTAAATAAATTGTAGACCATAAATCCTCTTTTTCGTCCTTTACCCAAAAGCGGGGAGCTGCATTCCTGAATAACTATAAGCAAAAAGCCACCAGTATTAAAATGACTGGTGGCTAAACGGCATATAATAAAAAAAGTCATTCCGAAAAATAAAATCAATCGAAATAACTTTTCACAAATTGAATCCTTTATAAAGTGGTTGGTTCAAAAGTAGGGGATTAAGGGTGGATTTGGAATTACCATTTTGAGGAGAAATTCCCACTTTTTAGGATTATTTTAATTGTTAAGGTTTATCTCTTTCTTCCCCAGTGGGTTCACTTTCTTCACTCTTAGTTTTAGTATGGCATTGCCGCTCTTCTTCCCCAATAGGGCAAATGATAACGCAGCGCTCAGGAATATCACAGTGCGTATCTAAATCTAAAGGAACAGTGATGGTTCTAGCTGATTCGCTATCACAAAAACAAGCTTGTAATTCAGAAATTAGATATGCCTTATTAACATTTGAGTTTTCAATCTCATACTCTGTAGAAAATATCTTTATTCTGTTAGTAGAAAAAGCGGCATATTCACATGCCACGTCTAAATCACATATTTCTTGAACGATACTCCCACCAGGATCACCAACTGGTGGACCTATATATACAATATCGTCAGTGATGATGATGCAGGAAGTTTCTGCATTTATAGAAGATGTCAAGTCGCACTTTGAACTTAATAGGAATCGAATTTCATCTTCGCAAATTACGCCAAGGGTAGTGGTAAAATTTGGACCAGAGACATCTTCATTAACAACCTTTATACCATTTACAAACCCTTGCAAGCGATATCCATCAGCCTCAGGAGAATCATCCCAATCAATAGTAACTGTTGCGGAATCACTAGTTAGGGATGGCGTAAACTCGCTTATCTGGAGATTTTGAGGCGGATTACAAATTTTAGCTCTACTAGTAGTCTGACCTGATGAAACACTCTTTACAATTAAAGCCTCAACTTCAGCAAATATCTCATCACCATCTGTCACGGGAGCGTTTTCAACCGTGTAGGAATTTGTTTTGCCATCAACAAATTCAACTACAATAGGCTTTTTATTTATACCAAAACGGAATATATAATTTGAAGCTATCTCAATTCGATCCCATTCGTAAGTCAAAGTCTGTGTACTATCTGTTTCGATTGTTCTGGAAACTAAATTAATCTCAATCTCTTCTCTAGGTAGGTTACAGGAGAATCCAAGTAAAAATAAGGCTAATAAAATAGCGCTAAAAGAAAAGGTGTTTTTCATAATCCGTTGTTTAATTATAGTAAGTAGTATGTATTTGTTCAGCGATTTAAGCATATTCCTTTGTTTCCCCAATTACAAATCCGTGCGCTAATTCCCATTTTGGGATTAAATAAAGTCACTGGCTTAATTACAAATCCTCTTATTAATTCCTTGATCGCTAAAAAACGATTCTTGTTAGTCGCTAAAAAAATACTTTACTTGGGAATAGTTAATTGTAGATTTAAAAAATTTAATAAACTAGGTGTGAAAAACTCAAAGCTAATTGAACTAATACGTTCATTCTCAAAATCCGATTTGCGACGAATAAAAAAGATGGTCAATACCCCATTTTTTACTCAAAAGAAAAATCCCAAAATCCTATTTCAATTTATTGATCAATTTGCCCCTGATTTTAATGCAGAGGCGCTGACAGACATCAATGCTTTTCGCTATGTATTTCCAGATGAAAAACACAAGCAAGAAAAATTAAATAAGGTTAGACATAATTTGTATCAGCTTATCTTACAATACATTTACTACCAATATTACATTCAAGATAATCTGATCAATAATATTGCAATCCTAAATTATGCAGAAGATAATGGTCTGGTGAAGGTTTTAAAATACCACCTAAATGATGTGGGCAAAAAACAGGAATCTTTGGTACTCAAAAGCAATAATCATTTTTACCTGGAATATTTTCTCCAACAAATTAGAAGTCGCCTGACCATTATTGAAGAAAAAGGAGATGGGGACATTCACCTAGAGGAAGTATCTGCGGCATTGGACAAATTTTATATCCTCAATAAGTTAATCTTGCTAAGTGCTCAATTGATGCGGGAGAAAGTATTTGATAAGCGGATGTATAATTACATGTTTAAAAAAGAATTCCTGAAAAATATCGCGGAAAGTAAGTATTTAGAGGTGCCCATATTTAATCTTTGGTACCATACTTTTCTTTTGGTGCAGGATAAAGATAATTATCAGTATTACAAAAAAGTTAGGGAACTACTGGAAGAGCAAATTACTCAGCTGCCCAAAATTGATATTCGAAACATCTGTGGTTGTCTACAAAACCTGGCACGTAACTTTTTTCCACGTGAAGATTTCTTCAAAGAGCACTTTTTTTTGCATAGACTACAAATCGATAATGGCGTTTTTAATTATGCCAATAGTAGCTACCTGACCCCTTCTATTTTTTACAACATTGTCAAAGTTAGCCTTCTATTGAATGAGACCAAATGGTTGGAAAGAGAGTTCTTTCCCAGTCATTCCTATAAATACATGTCCTTTGATAACAATATTTATGCTCTCTGTCAGGCAGAGATTGCCTTCCATCGTCAGGAGTTTAAAGAGGCATCTGATTTATTGCTGAAATACCATAGTGGAGAATACAAAATCAATCACATCTTTATCAACTTTGCTAAAAATCGCTTACTGCTCAAGCTGTATTACGAAACCAATTCCCCACTATTCAAAGCCACCATCCAAGCCAACCGCACCTCTATTACCAGAGAAAAGATGAAATCACGCGATGAGCCTGGTCATCAGCTTTTTGCGCATCGTAGCTTTGTCAATTTGATCAACAAGCTCTATTTGCTTCGCGAAAAAAGAAACCTCAGCAAGATAGAAGATTTGGCCACGGCCATACGCAACATGGAAACGGAAATCAGTAACGCCAAACATCCCCCAGAAAAGGATTGGTTGTTACAGAAACTACAGCAATTGCAATAATATCTACTTTCAGGAGCGTATGGCGCAGTTGAGAGCAGGACTGGCTTTGGCCTTTTTTAAATACCCAAATACTGGAGATATCAAGGGTAAATGATAAGAAAACTGTTCATCAACAGCCAATTGGGCATTATTGGATCATTATTTACCCTGATATGCGTAATTTATTGGCGAAAGAGAGGCTGAGGTAGACCCCAAGGCTTCTCGATCAATTATAACCATAAAATTACGAGATGATGAGACATTTATTGGGGACCCTTTTACTACTTCTGGCGAGCCTTTGTTCTTCTTCTGTTTTGGCCCAACAAGCCTTAGCCACCTATTCTAAAGTCAAGGTGTTCTTCTCAGAAGACTTAAACATTGCTGACTTGGCGGCACTTGGCCTGGAAGCTGATCATGGTATTTACGAGCGCGGCCGCTCTTTGATCAATATTTTTTCAGAAACCGAAATGGCCCTGATCCGTCAGGCGGGTTTTGATTATGAGGTATTGGTGGAAGATATGACCGCTCACTATCTGGAACATCAACACGACCAAGCGCCTGCAGAGGAAAGGATGGTCGACTGTCAAGGGCCAGCTGACCCCACCGTTTGGACAACGCCCGCCAACTACACCTTTGGTTCTATGGGCGGATACCATACCTGGGATGAAATGTTGGTCGTGCTAGATGACATGGTCTCCAAATATCCCAATTTGATTACTATGAAACAATCCATTAGTGATACGCTGCTGAGCCATGAGGGTAGACCTATTTATTGGTTGCGGATATCTGATAATCCCAATATGGATGAGGAGGAGCCTGAAGTTCTTTATACTTCTTTGCATCATGCCCGCGAGCCCAATAGCCTTTCTCAAACGCTATTTTTTATGTGGTATTTGCTGGAAAACTATGAAACGGATGCGGAGGTCAAGTATTTGGTAGACAATAGTGCCCTCTATTTCGTCCCCTGTGTCAATCCTGATGGTTATGTCTTTAATGAATCCACTAATCCTGATGGGGGAGGCTTCTGGCGTAAGAACCGTAGGGATAATGGTAATGGCACCTTTGGTGTAGACCTCAATCGAAATTATGGCTTTCAGTGGGGCATCAATAACTCAGGATCATCACCTAGCTCAGATAGCGATGTGTATCGCGGTGAATCGCCCTTCTCTGAGCCAGAAACACGCGCTCTTAAGCTATTCTGCGAAACGCATGACTTTCAGATCGCACTTAATGCCCATACCTTTAGTCGCTTATTGATTTATCCCTGGGGTTATAATGATCAAGAAACCGCGGACAGCTTGGCTTTTCGAAATATTTCCAGATTGATGACGGAGGAAAACAATTATGTGGCAGGTTTGGGTATTGAAACAGTAGGCTATGCCGTAAATGGCGTTTCTGATGATTGGATGTATGGCGATCAGGGGATTATCTCTATGACACCAGAGGTGGGTCCTTCCTTTTGGCCCAATCAAAACCAAATAGATGATCTCAATAAAGAAATGATGTTGACCAATTTAATGGCCGTCAGGGTATTACATCAATATGGACAAGCCAGTGATCTTGGAGATATAATCATTACAGACACAGAGGGAACGATTCCATTAGAAGTCCAGCGCTTAGGTCTCAAGGATGGCCCATTGGAACTGCGCCTTGATCCCATCTCCCCAAATATCACCAGTACTTCAGCCTCTATGATGTTCAATCTAGACGCCTTTGCCTCAGAGGAGGTCGAGCTGGCTTATGAAATTTCTCCCACAACTATTGATGGAGAAGAAGTTCTTTTTCTAGTCTCTGTTGGTGAGGACGGCCTGGTTTGGACGGATACCATTCGTCGCATTTACAATACGTCAACCCTCCCTTCAGAAATTATATTTGAAGAAGCCGCCAATAATGTTTTCCAATGGATCACCAATGCCTGGGGCTTAACGGCTAGTGATTTTGTATCGCCTCCATTCTCTTTGGCAGATAGCCCACAGGGCAATTACCCCAGCAATGCCTTTTCTGCGCTAACGACTCGTGATCCTATCAATTTGACAAATGCCCTCAAAGCCAAGCTCGTCTTCAAAACCAGATGGGAGATCGAACAAGGCTGGGATTATGTTCAAATACTCGCCACAACAGATGGCCAAAACTTCACCCCATTGTGTGGTCGTTACAGCAAGCTAGGAAACGAAAACCAAGATGAAGGACAGCCCCTTTACGATGGAGCGGTCACGGAATGGGTAGAAGAGGAAATTGACCTTTCTGAATACATTGGCACCTTCATTTTCCTTCGCTTCCAGCTCATCTCAGATGGCTTTTTGGAACAGGATGGCTTTTATTTTGACGATTTGGAAGTC
>JBCBDH010000155.1:0-10897 GCA_038529855.1 Bacteroidota bacterium
TGGGCGATATGTGATGTTTGCCTTGGTAATTGATGCCCTTATCTTCTGCGCGTTTCATTTGTAGATAATAGCTCAATCCAAAAAGGATAGAAAACAGGGCGAAAAACTTTCCAGAAAAGAAAAAACCAATAAGACCCTGTACGATTTGGTCTGCAAGGCTATTGCTTTGCATGTCTAAAAAGGCGCTGGTTGGCGGACCTGCAACAAATTGCTCCACCATATGGATGAGTACGATTCCTGCTAAAGCGAAACCTCTAAATGCGTCAATGACTTGTATGCGTTGCTTGGAAGGTTGGAGGTTTTGAGACATAGGGGGCTTGGTTTTTCGCTGATAATAAATTGAGCCTTGGTCACTCCTGAAACGCATCAAGTCAAAATCCAGTTCTGCGATAAGTGCAAGCCATGCATTTAGGGCTATTCAATGGCCACCACCATTTCTATCTCTACCGCCATATTAAAAGGCAGCGAACCCATACCTACAGCCGCCCGCGCATGTTTGCCATTCTCTCCAAATACCGCCACCATCAAATCCGAAAAGCCATTGACGACCTTGGGCTGATCTCCAAACTCTGGCGTTGCATTGACCATTCCCCTCACCTTCAAGATTCGCTTTACTCGACTTAATTCGCCAATCTCTGCTTTCAAAGCCGCCAGTTGATTGATCCCCGCAATTCGAGCAGCCTCATAGCCCTCCTCAATGCTCAAGTCTTCGCCTAATTTACCAAGGATGTAGGTCCCGTCTGCTTTCTTAGGTCCTTTACCCGCCAGAAAAACAATATAGCCAGAGCCCGTTGGGACCATAGTGGCATTGACATAATTGGCGACAGGGGGGCTGGCTTGAGGGAGGCGGATGCCTAGTGAATCCAGGATTTGCTCTGGGCTGAGTTCTTCCTTTTGATCGTCATTGGATGGGGTAGTGGGTTGGCAACTGAGTATAAAGAACAGCATGGGGAGCAAGAGCAGAAAGCCTGTGGATCTCATAATGGGAGGATTAGATAGATGATGGGTCAAGATAGGGAATAAAATGGGAATGCTGGATATTCCAAACTGCCTAGCCCTCCTTCAAGACCTTTCTATTGATCTTCCCCGTATCATTTTTGGGCAATTCTTGAAGAAAGACCACTGATTTGGGTACTTTGAATTTGGCCAATTGGGCACTGCAGTAGGTCTTGATTTCTGCTGCTGTTAGTGCTTCCTGGGCAACTATGAATGCCTTTCCTGATTCACCCCATTTTTCATCAGGCATGGCCACGACGGCAGCTTCGCTTATTTTGGGATGGGCCAAAAGTACTCTTTCGATTTCTGCGGGATATACATTTTCCCCACCAGAGATAAACATATTTTTAATTCGGTCAACGACAAATAGATAGCCTTCTTCATCCTGTCGAACGCGATCTCCTGTTTTAAACCAATCATGGTGAAAGGCTTTTTGGGTAGCCGCTTCATTTTTCCAATAGCCAGGCGTGACCATAGGGCCTCTCAATAGCAATTCGCCCGCTTGATTGGTAGGGCACTCTAAGTGCTGCTCGTCTACTATCCTGATTTCGACATAGAAATTGGGGCGACCAATGGAGCCCATTTTTCGTATGGCGTCTTTTTGATGGAGAGAGCTTAAATTGGGGCCTACTTCTGTCATCCCATAACCCTGTCTGATGGGAACGCCTTTTGAGTGCCATTGCTCAATCAAAGGGATGGGCATGGGTTCGCCACCTACGATGATGTAGTGAAGAGAAGATAAATTAGCAGTTTCAAATTCGGGCAGCGCAGCGATCATTTTGAGCATGGTGGGGACGCCCATGAAGATGGTGACTTGCTCTTTTTCAAGGACTTGTAAAACGACTTGAGGGTCAAATGATTTCATTAGGCAGGAGTAGCCGCCGTGGTGAAAAAAGGGCGTGGTGAGGACATTCCAGCCTCCCGTGTGAAAGGGGGGCATGCAATTGACCGTACAGCTTTCAGCATTGATGCTGAGGGAAAGGGCGGTGTTGATGCTGTTCCAGAAAAGCATTTGGTGGGTGTACAAAGCGCCTTTGGGAAAGCCTGTTGTCCCTGAGGTATACAATATAAAAATGGGATCATTGGGCTGTATTGCTACCTTTTGAAAAGCTTGATCTTCTACTTGCTCAAGCTTGTTCCCCTTAAGGTTCACCACCTCTTCCAATGCGCTTTTGAAAGGGATGTCTTTCCAAGCTTGGGTCGCACTCGCCTTCGCTCGAAATTTGGATTCAACAATCAGCCATCTAGGATCAGCATTATCCAAGAGATAATCAATTTCTGCACTGGTCAGTCGATAATTTAAGGGTACAAGGATACAGCCCGTTTTTTGTGCTGCTACAAATAAAACCAAATAGGTCAGACAGTTTTCAGCAATGATGGCGATGCGGTCGCCCTTGCTCAAGCCATAGTCCTTGCTCATTTGATGGGCCAGTTGATTACCCAGGCGATTGAGCTGGTCGAAGGTAAGGCTTTGCCCCGTTTCGTATTCTTTAAAGGCTGTTTTCTCAGGACGATAAGTGGCCCATTTTTCGGCCCAGTCAAATTGATTGATCACGCATTAAAATTTTATAATCTAAAGGCAGCACTGGCAAAAGCCAGTCCACCACCAGAGCCAATAAAATAAACCAAATCTCCCTTTTTTAAAAGTCCTTTTTCCCAGGCGTCATTAAAAGCCATGGGGATACAGGCGGAGCCTGTGTAGCCATAGTAATGCATAAGGGTATGTCCTTTTTCACGCGGAACGGTCAAGCGATCTAGGGTCTCCCAAATTGAATTGATGTTGATTTGGGTGATGAAGTAGCGATCTACTGCTGCGGGGGGCGTACCAATTCGGTCAGACAGTTTATGCGCCATTGCCGACCAAATCTCTGGATTGAGTTCTTTGGGAAATTTGCGAACAAATTTGAGCTGATGTTCGCCATTATTTAAAGCCTGTTCATCAATGGGTTGATAAGTACCACCGCTGTAGATGCCCATCCAGTCATGGTATTCGCCTTTGGAAATTAGTTCGCTGGCCAAAAAGCCTTCGTTTTCCGTATTTTCTGATTTCAATAAAACGGCTCCAGCACCATCCGCAAATAGCGTAACCGTTTTTTTATCCGTCTTGTTGAGGTATTTGCTCATGGCATAAGCCCCAATGACCAGCACATGCTGATATTGCTCATCTGCGCGAATGTATTTTGAACCAATGTCCAATGCCGTTACAAAGCCTGCACAAGCGGTATTGATGTCAAAGGTCCCTGCATTTTTGGCGCCCAGGCGATGTTGGACAACGGAGGCTGTAGAGGGGGAAATATATTCGGGCGTATCAGTAGAAATAATGATCAAATCCAGCATTTCAGGGCTTAGCTTGGCTCTTTCCAGGGTCAGCCTGGCAGCTTGCTCTGCGAGGTCTGCCGTACTTTCGTTTTCTGCACACCATCTACGCTCGTATATATGGACATTTTCCCGAAGCCAGGTATCTACATCTTCTCCCAATAGCTCATTGAAGTACTGATTGGGAACCACTTTTTGCGGTGCATAGGCGCCACAGGATAGAATGGTAGCATTAGGCATGAAGGGTATTTTTTTGTTGGTTTTGAATAAAATGAATGATTAAAGTAGGGAGAACACTTGCGATGAGTCCCAATGTAGCAGTTACGCCAGGATTGGCGAAGGCAAAGCTGGAATTGGGAAATAGTTGCGCCCCAAAAAAGTAGCTGATAAAGTGGACGAGCAGTGCCAAGATAGACATGGCCCAAACCAAGCGAAGCGATGCTTTTTCAAATAAAACACCTGCCAGCAAAGGCGGCACTGCGGCTAAAACCAATCCATAAACGCCCACCTGTCCAAATATACCCAAGAGTTTGGGTGGATTTAGGGTGACCACAAAAGTGAGTAGGGCAATGAGGATGAGCACCACATGACTAGCTCTTAGGGCGGTCTGCATTTTTCTTTGTTCAGAAAGGTCCTTTTTTCCCAATTTATCCAAAATATTTAAGACCAAATCATTCGCGGTAATTGTTGAAATTCCCACAAGCAAACCATCCAGTGTAGACATGGCAGCTGCCAAAAGTACAACACTTACAATGGTAAACAGCCACTCTGGAAAGGCATTTTGCAAATAAACCGTCATGACCAAATCTTGTCGAAAAGCACCCGTTTCAGCATCGGTCAGTTGCGCTGGGCTGACCAAACCATGTGCCCAAAAACCCGCCAAGAGCAATAGACAAAAAAGGAAAAAGACAAGGCTAAATACAAGGATGTAATTTCGGACAGCGCGATCGGTTTTTACATAAAGCGCTTTGGTCAAAATATGAGGTTGACAAACCAGGGCTCCTCCAATACAAAAGCCTGCTGCATAAGTCGAAAACCAATCCTTGTAAAGTTTACTCTGTGGATTAGTCAAAGCCAATAGATGCGCATCTTTACTTTGAAGAAGCGCAAAAAAATCAGGCGTATTCCACATCAAGTTAATCCCTGACCAAAGAACAATTAATGTAATACCAATCATCAAAAAGCCTTGAAACATATTGGTAAAAACATGGGCATAAGTCCCACCAAATAAGACATAGCCCGTTACAAAGATCAAAGTAATAAGCAGTGCACTCAAATTGGATAAACCCAATAACTTTTGCATGACAATGGAAATACCACCCACTAATAAAACGATAAAAGCAAAGGTCAATAAATTGATAAAGGCAAAGTAAAGCGAGAAGTTTTTAGAACCATAGCGTTTACCTATCCAATCGGGAATTGTAAGTGCTTTCATCTCTGCACCCATCTTTCGAAATCGAAAGGATAGAATCACCAACATAGCTACAAAACCCAGATAAACCCCTATCCCCAAATGCATAAAAGCGGCCAAACCATCTACATAAACAAAACCAGGATTGATGATAAAGGTAGCGGCTGAGGCCGTCGCCGCTGCAAGTGTAACCCCCACCTGAACGGGAGATAAATCCCCTTTACCAATAGCAAAGGAACTAAAGCCGTCTGTCTTGCGATAGCCCAGCCAGCCGAGATAGGAGGTGCCAATAAGGTAAATACCAAAGAGTATCCAGGCAAAGGTCATGGTTGGTTTTTTGATATGTGCTTGTCCGTCCTCTTGTAGTGAAAAAAGGGCAGCCAAGGACTGCCCTTCGTGCTTTCACTAAAGTTCAATTGTCGTTATGGATTCATTAATTGGACAAAGGCCCTTAGTGGAAGCCTTTTCATCTGTCAACCTAAAAAACTAATTTTTTTTGCTGATCTCTGGCAAGTTAATCCGCAATTCCAAAGTATACAAACCTTTGGTTGGAGCGGCTGCCGTAAATTCTCTCAATTCTTGATTAAACAAATTACTAGCCGCAGCTGAAATGGTAAATTTATCATTGATGCGATAGCCAAGACTTAAGTCTACCGTTACGAATCCTCCAAGTGGTCCAAAATTGTAGGTATCTGCACTACGCGCATTTTCGACGATGGGAACACCTCGATAAGTGAAGGGCGTACCATCATCACGCGTGAGGGTTTCAGAAGCAATTTGGAAACTGGAAAAATAATTGTACTCCTCTACCCAGCGGGCAAAGATACTGGCAAACCATTGACTACCGCTGTAATTCAAACCCGCCCCAATTTTATGCGTAGGGGCATTCACCAGAATATCGAGGAAATTGACTTCTCCATCCCCATTAAAATCATTATCCATATCGTCCTCATCTACAGAATAGTCAAAGAAGGAATAATTAAAGGAACCACTTAGCGCTGGGGAAAAATAGTAAGTGGCTCCAAAGTCAAATCCAAAAGTGTTGACTTCTCCAAAATTGATGTAGGTGCCTACTAGCCCTTCCCAAATGCCAAAGCCTGACTGGACTTCCTCGATGGCTTGATCTCCCCTCTGGCTCGCCACGCCAATGATGGTAAGCGGACTTAGAAAATCAGTGGAAATGTTGTAGTAAGCATTTGCATCAAGAAATAATTTATTTTTTACGACCTGTCCTCTATAGCCCAGTTCGATGGTTTGCAGTTTTTCAACTTTTTGTTGTTCTACGGTCGTGCCGTCTAATAAAGTGAAGCCTTCTGCATTTCCCAGGATTAATCCAGCGAATAAATCACCATACATATTGAGTATCGTTGGAGCTGCGATTCCCTGGCCATAGGTCAATCGCCAGGTTCCCATCCGTCCTACATTCAAGACCCCAAATTTGGGAACAAAATTCGTCCCATACACCTCGTGATTATCCAATCGCGCAGCAGCCAAAGCCCGCCAAGTGCCACCAAATTCATAGGTCAGATGAGCATATCCACCTATTTGATTGATGTCGATAGAACCTTCCGAATCCAGGAGATAGGTCCCACGGCTATCAGCCATATCCAATTGGTATTGCACCCCTGCGACGAGGGACAGATTGCCAAATTCATCATTGTATTGAGCCTCTGCATTCAAACGCTGGGAATCATCCTGAAACAAGGCGCCATTGCCAAAAGAACTGCTTAGGGCATCAGATTCTGAAGCCCCCGCATCAATGGCGGCATAATAATTTTTAGTGCGTTGGTCGATGGCATAGGTACTGTCAGTTTGGCTCAAAGTGTAGTAAGCTTGTGCAAACCATTTTTTGCCAGAAAAACGCAGTTGATAATAATTGATGGACCAATCCTTGATCTGGTTTCGTCCCACATTGGTTGGTGAGAGATAATTGCTATTGCTGTAGCCCGTATGGAAGCTAATGTCAAAATCTTTGACGGGGGTGTAGTAGATACCCGCTTCTGCTCTCAGGAAATTGACATCTCGGTCCAGTTCCAATTCTGTATAACCTTCATTGATGCCATCTGGAATGGGATTTCCCAAAGAGTCTCTCGCCCCAAATCGGTCGATAAATACGGAGTCAGCGTATTCAAATTCTGTAGCTGTGGTGTATTCTCCCACTACTTTGAATGCGAATTTATCGTTGACAACCTGTGCGTGTCGAAAGCGGCCAGAAAAGAAAAGATCGCCATCACCACTCACACCAGGATTGATGGCAATGGTGGTACCAGCAGAGGTGCGCGGGTCTTTGGTAATGGTATTGAGCAGGCCATTGTGGGCATTGGGGCCGTAGAGGGTGGAATTGGGGCCAAGGATAACTTCCACGCGTTCGATGTCTTCTTTGATACTGGTATTGAGTGGGCCAAAGGGGAGGCCAGTTGCAATCAAAGTAGAGAAGCGGCCATCAGTGACTTGAAGATTTTTTGAATTAAAATTGGAATTAAAGCCACGGACATTAAAAGCGGGGGTGGCAATACCCGCGCGGAAATAGTCAATCCCTTTTTGGCGGGCTAGTAGTTCAGCGGGATTACCCGCATATTCTTCGATTTCGCGGGCGTGAATAGTTTCGATGGTAGCTGGACTTTCTGTTATCTTTTCAGGTTTTTTTGAACCAGAAACGACGACCATGTCTAGTGCTGTCCCGATATCAAGTGTAAAATTGAGGCTTGTTTCTTTACCTGCGCTTAGCGTTACTAAGCTTTCTTGGTCTGCATATCCAATATAGCTGGCTGTAATCGTGTAGATGCCTGCTTCCACACTCAGACGAAATTGACCATTGATGTCCGTAATGGTTCCCAGAGAGGTTTCATTGACTGTGATATTGGCACCGATGAGTACTTCTCCATCCGTTCCGGTCACGGTGCCTGTGAGGGTAGCTGATTGAGCAAACAGTCCAACACAGGAACAAATAAGCATCAGCAGCGTAAGCAGTTGTTTCATGAAAATCTGGTTTTAAGTTTGTTTATAAAATTTTGATTATAGGGCTAGAAAGCAATACTTAATTTTTAATCGCAGGAATATTTTGAACCAATATTTGGTGAGCTAAAGTAATTTGATCGCAAGGATTTAGTGTTGATTTATGGAAAAGAGAAAGTGTGGACTTTTTCCGCCAAAATTCAATTTTATTGAATTAAGTAATTGATTATGAAGATTTTGGAGCGAAAAAAAAGAAATATGGACTTTATTTTAGAAAGGCTTCAATTTCTTTGTTGACTTGCTGTGATTGTTCCCATTGTACAAAATGTCCAGCCAGCGGAATCATTTTCAGACTGCTTTTCGGAATGGCTTCAGCGCCGCTTTGAGCCACCTTTGCCGTCGTTAGGGTAGGGTGTAATAGCTTATTGGGAATTAATAGATCTTGTACGCCAAAAATGACCAGGGTGGATACTTCAATTTCGGCGAGTCGATTAAAAATGGGCTCATTGAGCATCCCCATGACACACTTTGGAATCATGTTGGTGTAATGATCGTATTCTATTGTTTTGCGCATCCACAGGCGGTCGTCAATCATAAATTGTGCATCGTCAGGAAAGGAATTAAAATTCAGGTGAAAGTTTTTGATGATCTGTGATTCAGGAGTGGCTTTGATGACTGTGGGAGTCGTAATATTTTTGAGCCACTTTTTTTCTTGTTGCGAAAAAGTTTCAAAACCAGCAGGAGCGATAAGGATCAATTTTTCGATGGCTGTATCGTCATTGAGAAACGTGTGGACCGCAATTTGCCCTCCCATAGAATGACCTACCAATATCACCTTCTTTAATTTCATTTTGTCGATAAAGGCTCTGATGGTGGTGGCAAAGAAGGTCATGTCAAAGGGATAATCGCCTTTGCTGGATTTGCCATAACCTGGCAGGTCGACGGCTATACAGCGATAGTCTTTTTTAAGGGCCTCCATATTTTTTTGCCAAGCCTTGAGGTTGCTACCCAAACCGTGAAGAAATAGCAAAGTGCAATTGCCTTTTCCCTGATCTGCATAAGCGATTTCTATACTATCAGAAACAGTCATTTTTTGAATAGAGTAGGGGTACTGCCAATCTTGCATGGAGGATTGATTTTCGTTTTGTGCGGTGCTTTGGAAAACAAAAGCAAAAGTAATCAATAATACAGCTAGGGGTTTCATGTCCTTTTTCTACAAAAGTAAGGGCTATTCTTTAGGGACTTCCATAAATGCAGCGAATTCTTAAAGCACTTGTCAACCCCTTTGTTTTACTTATTTAAAGTATTGATAAACAGGTTTTTATGATGTTAATTATGAATTTAATAAATGAAAGTCCACTAGAGGAATGTTAATCTTTAAATCTAAATATATAGATGTTTATATATTTTTGCAAGGCATTAACATTTCCATCTTAAAACTATTCAATCATGACAAAAGACAAACAATACGTGGCTCTAGTAACAGGAGCAACTGGAGGGCTTGGCACTCAGATGGTCAAGCGACTAATGGAGGACGGTTATATGGTGATTGCCAATTATCGAACGGAAAGTAAAGCACAGGCTTGGAAAGAGAAAATGGCTGCGGATGGCTATGAGCCCTACATGGCCAAGGCAGATGTTTCTGATTTTGATGAGGTAGGCGCCATGATTGAACAAGTTTCAAAAGATTTTGGGACCATTGATATTCTGATCAATAATGCAGGGATTACCAGAGATGGCAGCTTTCGCAAAATGACACTGGACAATTGGGATTTGGTGATGCGCTCCAATCTATACAGTGTATTTAACTGTAGCCGACAAGTGATTCAAGCAATGGTGGATAATGGTTTTGGTCGCATTATTAATATTTCTTCTGTAAATGGTCAGCGGGCGCAGTTTGGTCAGGTGAATTATGCAGCCGCTAAGGCTGGGATGCATGGCTTTACGAAAACTTTGGCTATAGAAGTGGCGCGTAAAGGCGTGACGGTGAATACCATCTCTCCTGGATATATTGGTACGGATATGGTGATGGCCGTCAAGGAGGAAGTTCGCAATAAGATTGTGGCGAATATTCCAGTTGGGAGATTGGGAGGAACGGAGGAGATTGCGCATTTGGTTTCTTTTTTGGCATCGCCTAAATCTGGGTTTATTACGGGGGCTAATTATGCGATTAATGGAGGGCAACATGTTTATTAGAAACTTGGGGCTGGCTCAATGCGTTGAGCCAGCCCCAAGTTTTTAGTGTGTTTCTTTTTGCCTTTTTAGAGGGCTGACTTTTGCTTATCTGCTTTTGTTTGGTGTTTGCTTTCATTTTTTATGGTTGTTTGAGGGAAGTAAAATATATTGTTTGGATATGTTCTGAAAAGCTTGTCTGTATAAACTCGCTCCGCTCAGACAGTATGCAGACGCCATCCCGCTAAAACCAATTAAGGGCTGGCTCAAACACTTGAGCTAGCCCTTATTTTGAGGTAGCCTTAGTATCGGAGTAACTTCAAGTTACTCCGATACTAAGGCAGGCGCTAAGGCTGATTTTTAATCTCTTTCAATCAGCCATTTAGCAATTGCTGGGGTCAATAATTTCTGTGAACGTCCGCCAACGAAGACGCCAATGTGTCCACCTGGAAATTCTAGTAGTTCTTTATCCTTTGAGCTGACGATATCGTTTATGGGTTTGGTGGCGGCAGGGGGGACGATGTGATCGCTTTTGGCGTAGATGGTCAGAATGGGCATGGTGATATTGGAGAGGTCGATTTTTTGGCCATCCAATTCAAATTCTCCTTTGATGAGTTTGTTTTCTTGGTACATTTCTTTGATAAAGGCGCCGTATGTTGCTCCTGCCTGGTCGGGGCTATCTGCCACCCATTTTTCCATGCGTAGAAAATTCATGAGCTTGGCTTTATCTCTGCTTGTGGTTGGAAGGGCGAAGTATTTTCTTACTTTTCCCATTGGCTTTAGGAGATCAAAACCTGTATTGAGGAAGTCGCCAGGGATGACACCATTAAAGCCTTCTACGAGGGCGTCTACATCCATGTCCTTAGCCCATTTGAAGAGTAGGCCATCTTCGATATCGAATTCGACGGGGGTCACCAGGGTGATGAGGTTTTTGATTTTTTCTGGGAATAGAGAGGCGTACATCAAGCTGAAGGTTCCCCCTTGGCAGACACCAAGCAGGTTGACCTTATCCATCCCGTGTCTTTGCCGCACAAAATCCATACAGTC
>JBCBDH010000156.1:0-10896 GCA_038529855.1 Bacteroidota bacterium
CCGCAGGACCAAACGCCGTCCCAAAGTATCGCCTACGGAGACCTTCGATATCTTTGATGTACTTCAAGTTTCTGATGACAATGCTGAACAGCGCATCATCAAAAGCCAAACCCATGCGAAAGTGCGCCGTTTGGTCGATATGCTACCTCCAGAGCAAAGAGAAGTCGTTATCCTCCGCCATTATGCTGATATGAGCTTTAAAGAAATCGCTCAGTTGACGCGTGTAAGCATTAATACGGCTCTTGGCCGTATGCGCTACGCACTGATCAATATCCGCAAGATGATTGAGGAAAGAGAAGTGATCCTCCAGTAGGCCCACTTTATATCTTACAGCGATTTAATGAGTAGCGGTACGGATGCGTACCCCTGCTTGAAAGGAAGGAGGAAATAGCTTTATTTTATTGTTGTTTCCTCATTCCAACTTGATTCCATCTACCCTCTGTTGCGTTTTGCAAAATCTTTTGCAAAATAGCTGATGACGACGTCTGCCCCAGCACGATGAATGCTGGTTAGGACTTCTGGCATGGCTTGTTCATAAGTAAGCCATCCATTTTGGCAGGCGGCAATCAGCATCGCACATTCCCCACTTACGTGATAAGCTACAATAGGTAAGGCCGAATTGCTCTTCAATAGATGAATAACATCAAGATAGTGCAAAGCGGGTTTTACCATTAAAAAGTCAGCTCCTTCTTCTACATCTAGTTGTGCTTCAATCAGGGCCTCCCGCTTGTTGGCAGGGTCCATTTGATAGGTTTTCTTGTCACCAGCCTTTGGGGCGGAGTCAAGCGCATCCCTAAATGGGCCATAATAAGCACTGGCATATTTGGCACAGTAGGAGAGAATACCTGTATTATTGAAGCCATTGGAATCAAGCGCTTCGCGAATGGCGCGAACGCGGCCGTCCATCATATCAGAGGGCCCAATGAGGTCAAAACCAGCTTCTGCCTGAGCGACTGCCATTCTCGCAAGTATGGGAAGGGTCTCATCATTAATGATCTGGCCATCTCTGACCAGTCCATCATGGCCGTCTGAGCTGTAGGGGTCCATGGCAACATCGCTAATCAAACAGCTCTCAGGGAAGCGCGTCTTAATCGCTGTGGCCGCTTTGAGGTAAAAATTATTGGGATCATAGCTATAGGTGGCTATCGTATCCTTTAGTGACTCATCCACCGCAGGAAAGATCATAAAATTGCTCAGACCCAATTCGAGACATTCCTCGATCTCTTCCAGTAATAAGTCAATCGACCAGCGATAATTGCCAGGCAAGGAAGCGATTTCCTCTTTAATTTGTTTTCCGTCAGCGAGGAATAGGGGATAAATCAATTGGCTATTGTGCAAATGCGTCTCCCTGACCATACCGCGGATGGCAGCGCTTTGCCGATTTCTTCTGGGTCTGCGTAGCATGTTAAATATGGATTAGATTTAGCCGCAAAGGTAGGATTAATTTGAGGAGCCTTGGTCATCCCAAGTTCATTTTCGATCTGATTTTTTGGGAACGGGATCATGACCATGTGAGCCCCAGGGGTGGCATTTTCCAATTCTTTTGGCTCCCAGCCAAATCCCTTTAAACACTCCCCATTCTTCAATGGCTTGTAACATATAATTGGAGCAGGTAGGCGTGAAGCGACAGTTGGAACCCAATAGGGGAGAGATGGCTATTTGGTAAAAGCGAATGGGTAGGATAAACAATTGTTTGAATAGTCGGCTCATAAGCTAGGGGATTGAAATAGTTTCTGTACTTTTTCCCTTCTCAAACATTAGAAACTCAAAAACTTGATCGGGAAAGTTGACACTTACTATGTTTTTTTGATCATCAAACTTTTCCATTAAGAGATCATTGCTGATCTGTAATTCCTTTAAAGGGTTTTCAATCGGAATTTCTAAATAACACCAGATGGCTTGCAAATCATCTGTGACCTCTTTGCCAAGATAATTGTAAGTTAGGGTGCCTTGGTCGCCAGTTAAGACAAACTTTTCTCGCAAATAAGTCAATAATACGGTATCTGCTCCTGGTACTTCTTTTTCCGTTCCGATATAATACTTCTCCTCCTTGTTCAGCCTTAAGGCATCCTCCAAATCGTCAATAAAGATATGGAGAATAATTTGCAATGCTTGTTCTCTTGGGTTGTACTCGATTTGGCATTTGCTCACATGGAATTGATGCCACTCTTCAGTAGTTGGCAAAATAGAGCTACTAAACAAACAAAGACCCAGTAATAATGAAAATAGCCACTTCATGGATTCAATAAATATATGCTAAAAACAAATGAGGAAGCCCTCTGTTCGCTACTACCAAAACTTATTTTCTAACATCAAGACCAAAGCAATCCCTGCTGCTGCTCCCGAAACAAAGAGGTTCCACTCTCGCTGTTTGATTTTTCTTTTATCCAACGCTAAAAAAGACGCTCCTAATATACAAGCTACAATAATCAATTGCCCCAATTCAATCCCAATATTAAAAGCCAATAGCTGATACAGCAGGGAAGACTCCTCTCCTGGCATCAAACTCGCTCTCAAAAAATTAGAAAATCCCATACCGTGAATCAGTCCAAAAAATAAGGCCGCTGCATAATTGATGCGAAAATACTGCTTACTATTGGCGGTATTGGTAGGGCGAATGACATTGTAGATACTTGTCAAAAAGATCGTAACTGGAATGAGGAATTCAACCAGTGGGGTATTGATTTGGATCAGGTCCAAAATCACCAAGGCCAGGGTAATGGAATGTCCAACCGTAAAGGCCGTGACGAGTACCAGCACATGCTTCCATTCGCTCAGGCGATAAATGGCGCAAAGGGCAATGATAAAGACAATGTGATCATAAGCCGTGATGTCGGCGATGTGGGTAAAGCCCAGTTGGAGATAGGTATTGAAGAGGGAAGACATCGCAGTGGGCTAGGAAGGTAGCATTGGACTGACCTTTTGATCAAAAAGTCAGTCCAACACTTATAATAGATTAGTAACGGTAGTACTCTGGCTTGAAAGGTCCTTCTTTCTTCACGCCAATGTAATCAGCTTGATCCTCGTTGAGTTCTTCCAATTCAACGCCAATCTTGGCCAGGTGCAGACGAGCCACCTGCTCATCCAAATGCTTAGGCAGCATATAGACCTTATTGTCGTACTGATCAGTCTTTTGCCAAAGCTCGATCTGTGCCAATACCTGATTGGTAAAGGAGTTGGACATGACAAAAGAAGGGTGACCTGTAGCGCAACCCAAATTCACCAAACGGCCCTCTGCCAAAATGATGATATCCTTACCATCAACAGTGTATTTATCAACCTGTGGCTTAATCTCTACCTTAGAATCGCCATAATCACCATTCAACCAAGCCATGTCAATTTCATTGTCAAAGTGGCCAATGTTACAAACCACTACCTTGTCCTTCATCGCGCGGAAGTGTCTTTCCGTGATGATGTCTTTGTTACCAGTAGCCGTAACAACGATATTGGCTTCCTTCACCGCATTTTCCATTTTCTTCACGGCAAAACCGTCCATAGCTGCCTGAAGCGCACAAATGGGGTCAATCTCTGTAATAATCACTCGACAACCAGCACCGCGCAAAGAAGCCGCAGATCCTTTTCCTACATCTCCATATCCAGCAACAACAGCTACTTTACCAGCCAACATCAGGTCAGTAGCACGACGGATGGCATCTACACAAGATTCCTTACACCCATACTTATTGTCAAACTTGGATTTGGTTACGGAGTCGTTGATATTGATAGCGGGCAAGCTCAGGGTGCCATTGCGCTCGCGTTCGTACAAACGGTGAACACCCGTAGTGGTTTCTTCGCTAATTCCACGGATACCTTCAATCAGCTCTGGGTTTTTGTCCAAGACGATATTGGTCAGATCACCACCATCATCAAGAATCATATTAAGGGGCTTACCATCTTCAAAGGCGTAGAGGGTCTGTTCGATGCACCACCAAAATTCTTCCTCATTCATTCCTTTCCAGGCGTAAACGGGGATACCTGCTTCAGCGATGGCAGCAGCGGCGTGATCTTGCGTAGAGAAGATGTTGCAAGAAGACCAACTGACCTCAGCACCCAATTCGACTAGCGTCTCTATCAGAACGGCCGTTTGGATGGTCATGTGCAGACAACCAGCGACGCGAGCGCCTTTGAGTGGTTTGGATGGACCATATTCTTCGCGAAGGGCCATCAGACCAGGCATTTCGGCTTCTGCTAATTCGATCTCGCGGCGGCCCCAGGCAGCCATAGATATATCTTTAACTTTGTACTTTAGGCTTGGTTGTACGGTTGCCATATTGTGTATTGATTTATTATTAAAAAACGACTGCAAAGGTACGATATTAAGGACTGAATTACAAGTCGTTGCTAATGTGTAAGCAAGTGACGATCAAGCCAGAAGCCCTGATTTGTCCAAGAGATTTTGGTGAGGAGGGATTGGCCCAATGATTTTAGGAGCACAAAGGACAGCGCCATTTTAAATTTTGTATTCGAGTCTCGTAGCGGTATATTTGCTCTCGAAGAAAAGCATGTTGATATGACTAAGTCCAGCTCGCCCGTTCACGTTTTTATTTCCTATTCCCGCGAAGACACTGATTTGTTGGAGCGACTCCGCAAGCAGTTTATGGCCATCGAGCGGAGCGGACTGGTGGATACTTGGTACGATGGAGAGATAGAGGCGGGGAGCCAGTGGGGGCAGGTGACTAAAAATGCTTTGCATCGTGCGGAGGTGATCCTGTTATTAATTAGTGCAGATTTTATTGCCTGTGATCAGTGCTATGATAAGGAGATGGAAAATGCGCTTGACATGCACAAAAAGGGAGAAGCCATCGTGATTCCTGTTATTCTTAGGGATTGTACCTGGCAGTTTACCCCCTTTGCCCAATTGCAATGTCTGCCCAAAAATGGCATTCCAGTCACAGATAGAGATCATTGGCACTCTCCTGATAAAGCCCTAAAAGAGGTCGTTGATGAGGTCGCTGCCATTTGTATTCAACTTCGAAATCCTCAACATCCAGACCTTAAAATTGAGCCTAAGAAAATCGAGCAAGGAGCTGCTACAGGGACAAGGGCTTCCTCTACTGGCAACGGAGGCCGCTCGCCCTCCAGCTCGCTCAAATGGCTGGCTGCAGGAGGTGGTGCATTGCTACTGATCGCGCTCTTATTCTTTTTCTCAAAGTCTAATGACAAGAAAATGCCACAGCAAACCCAAGTAGAGAGAGTAGAAACCACCCCTTCCCAAAGCACATCAAATAAGACCTCCTCTACTAATAATAGGCAAGAAGAAGGCACAGACAAGAGTCCCTTAGAGACGCGGCGAGACCGTATCAACGAAGCCAAAGGGCGAGTAGATGAGGCCAAATCCACCATAGCCAATACCCGCAAGGCCAAATTTACGGATTCAAGAGATGGCCAAACCTATCGAACCTTAAGTATAGGTGGAATAAGCTGGATGGTGGATAATCTGCGTTATCAACCTGATTTTGGAAATAGTTGGTGCTATGATAATAATACTGGCAATTGTGATCAATATGGTCGCCTCTACGATTTCAAGACGGCTAAACAGGTTTGCCCAGAGGGTTGGCGGCTGCCCTCAGAAAGCGAATGGAGGGTTTTGGCTGGGCGATTTGGTGGAGCGGCCATCCAAGAGCTCAACAAAGTGGGCTTGAGCGCTTATGCCAGTATGATAGTGGGAGGAGAGAGTGGTTTTGAAGCGCGGTTGGGGGGCTATTACGATGGGAAGTTAATGCGTTTTACTAGAAAGGGAGAAATTGGGCGCTACTGGACAAGCACCTCTTCAGGATCAGATAATGCGCGGTTCTATGAATTTCGGTTAAAAGAGAAAAAACTAAAACGCGAAAGACACTATCAAGCCCATGGCATGTCCTGCCGCTGTGTGTCTAATTCGAACTGATCTGTCCCAAAGCCAATTCAATACACATATTAAAAGGCACAATAATTGCACATCTATCATTGTCCACATCCTATTTGTGGGTTAAACCAATGATATTATGAGAACTACCACCTACCTCAACCTCCTTTGTTGTGCCCTATTGGCGCTTTCCTCCTGTTCAACTACGAATAAGGTAAAAAGTAATGAAAATCTCATTGTTGGCAAATGGATCGTTCAATCGGTCAATGTAGACGGGGAATCTGTACCAGCTGCTTTGTTGGGTGGAACCATTCTCTTTGAGTTTCGTCACGATGGAACGGCTTCTTTTACTACTCCAGATGGAAAAACGGAAAAAGGTCGCTACACCATTAAAAGTGGGCAAATTTTTGATCCAGACAGCCCTGCTGACGAGCCAGTTGACATCATTAGTTTGACGCGAGAAACCCTGGTCTTAGCCATGCAGGAGCAAGGCGAGCAGATGGAAATGACGCTCACCAAATCCGAGCCATTGGTCGTTCGATAAGTCCTAATGAACTATCGAATTGCTTGCATAGGGTTTTGATATATAGGAATTAATAAATACCTTTAGTCCAGTTACCTACTGAAGTAAAATCCTGTTCTACCTACTACCTTTGTGATCTAGCATTGGCATAATGTCATTTGACTAGCATTTATAGTCTTATCCTAGTTACAATATTATCTCATTCAGCAATGAATAGCGATTCGCTGTACAGCAATGATTTGCGGTATAGCCCAGGTTTGTATTTTCTCACAACCTAAAATATAGAATCGTATGAATAGGAATGCTGAATGTATGTACCTAAGAAAGAGCAAATGGCCACAGCTGTGGTCTGGTCTCTGTTTTTTACTCTTCTTTACCTTCTTACCAAAGAATCTCTTACAAGCACAGACGATCGAAGGACCACAAATGGTTTGCGCAGGAGATGAAGTGACTTATGTTTTTACTGGAACGATTGATCCCAATTTAAGCTATGAATGGACGGTTCTTGGCGGAGCGCCTGTTTTGAGTACGAACCAAATGATTAGCTTGGTTTGGCAAATAGGGGGCTTGGGTGCGGTGACACTAGAAGCCTGCGATGATCAAGGAAATTGTACCAATTATAGCATTGATGTAGAAGTATCTGATATTGGGATGCCAGACATTTTTAGTTCTTTCCAGCCCGCAGGGGGCGAAGTGGGTGGCGTATGCCTAGAACTTGAATGTCCACTGGAAAAACCTGATGGCATCTTTTATGCCTGTAGCGGGCAAGCTGTTACCTATTTTGTAGCAGATATTCCTGATGCTACCTACGAATGGTTTGTCTCTACAGGTGGGAATATTGAGTCAGGGCAGGGGACCTCTACAATAAGTGCCATTTGGTCTGATCCTGGTGTTTATGCACTATTGCTGGATATCGAATTGAATGGCTGTACCCAAACGCTGCGCTATTGCGTTCGAGTGTCTGAATCCCCAAGCGTTCAAATCCAGGCTATTCCAGAACCAGCGGGAGGAATCGTTAGCATTTGTCCTGGACAGATGGTCCTCTTTTCCAATGATCTAGAAAATGTCTTTTGGGATTTTGGAGATGGCCAATTCTCAGAAAGCCAAAACCCTAGCCATACCTACACGGACCCTGGTACCTATACGATAAGCCTTACAGGTTTTAGCACCTGTGACTGCCCTGGTACTAATACCCTAACCATTAATGTGATTGGGGCGGAAGCGCCTAATATCGAATCCACCTCAGTTGAGTGTCAGGATGCTTCTATTACGAGCTATGCCGTGACCAATACGCTTGGCTGCGATATGGCTAAATACACCTGGACCATTCAAGACACGGATGGCGATGGAAATGCGGATGGGCAGTTTCTCAATCCACCTAGCTTTCCTTCTCTCGATCCAGAAGTGGAGGTGGTATGGGATTTTCCATCAACGGGTATAGGGATACTTTGCGTAGAAGTTGAAAATTGTGGAGCCGTTTGTACCCAGGAAGTTTGCGTAGAGATTACGGCCATTCTTAAAGATGCGATGATCGAAGGGCCTGAAGTGGTTTGTGAAGGGGAATTGGCAACTTACACCATTCCCATTATGCCAGGGGCGACCTATAATTGGTCTGTAGATGGAGGGGACTTGCAAACACCTGCTAATACCCACACGATAAATGTTGAATGGGGACTAATTGCGCCCAGCACGGGAACAGTGAGTCTGGATTTGGCCATTAATTCCACCCTGAATTGTAGCCCCTCATTGGATGATTTGGAAGTGAGTATTCTCCCAACACCCGAAATTAACGGTCTCAAT
Organism: Bacteroidota bacterium; assembly: GCA_038529855.1. GTDB lineage: Bacteria > Bacteroidota > Bacteroidia > Chitinophagales > Saprospiraceae > JBCBDH01. The sequence goes on from JBCBDH010000156.1 coordinate 8,169, forward strand.
ACCTATTGCGAAGGCGAAAGCCCCACCTATTCTATAAGTGGAAACTCAAATCCCATTGTTTGGTCGCTTTTTGATGAGGCAGGAAGTTTAATTGATCAGCAAAACGGCTTTACCTACATCATGGCTGCTGATCTGGCTACAGGGAATTATACCCTCATGGGCAATGCCTTAGAATTTTGCGAAGAGGCCTCCAAACTCATCAATATTCTTCCTATTGCTCCTGTACCTGAAATCGAACCTTTTGATCCAGTCTGTCGCGATGCTATTGCTACTTATACCGCTAATGTAGGGGATGATTTACTGATCACTTGGGAAGTAACTGGAGGCGAAATACTTAATAATGCCTCCTCTTCTACCATTTTGGTCGACTGGGATGCATCTGGTAATTACAGTCTGAGTATTACACAGGAATATGCCTCAGGGCCAGCCTGCCCTTCTGATCCTCTAGTCGTTGAGGTGCCTGTGATTGCAGATGAAACACTGAGTATTAATGGGCCATCAGCGGTTTTGGGGGAATGTGAGGTCCAGTATACGACCTCTGCCAATGCCGAAAATTTGAACTGGACGATTGAGCCGCCACAGTTGGCTACTATTGTAGCTGGGCAAGGCAGTTCAACAATTACGGTGCAGGTACATCAAGTGCTGAGTGGGGGGAGTGAATTTACCGTATCCCTAACAGCAGATATCTGCGGGGTGACCCAAACCACTAGTCAGGAGGTTTCTATTTTAACTTTGGAAACGCCAATCATAACGGGCCCCAGCGAAATTTGTCAGGGAGCGAATGCAACTTGGAATGTCATTAATCCCAATCCATTTCCAATCACCTCCTACAATTGGATTTTTGGAAATGGCCAAACTGCCACTGGACCAGGCCCAATCAATAGTGGAGCCTATAATGAAGCAGGTACCCAGATCGTTCAGCTTTTGGTCAATTATGAGCTACCTGGTGTAGCTTGTGTAGAGGCAGTTACTGCTTCCAAGGAAGTAGTCGTTAGGCGTCTGCCACTGGCCTATGTGACCTCCCCTACAGGCTATGTGATTTGTATTAATGATCCACTGCCGCTTACGCTGTTTGCCACGGAGCAGACCGCTCCCACTTCAACTGGTTCGCTTTGTTATGAGTGGAGAGATCAGGCGGATGCTTTGGTGGGGACAGGAAGTGTACTAACGGGTATTACAGAGCCAGGGATTTATACCTTGACGGTTAAGTTCAAAGATGGAGATCTGACCTGCACTTCTGGTCAGCAAATTACGATAGAAGAAGAGTTTTGTGCAGAAACCTGCGAAGACTACACTATAGAGTATATCGCCAAATGCAGCTCTTATCGCTTTAATTTGGTGGTACCTGATGGTCAGCAGGGGCCAGTCATTTGGAATTTTGGAGATGGAACAATTGAAGGACCAGTTTCTTCTGACGAGGTGGTCTTTCATACCTATGAGAATGCTGGATTTTATTTTGTCTCTGCAAGACTTGGTGATTGTGAAGTGGTCCGTTCTATTATCGTACCACTCGTCGCTGATTTTACGGCTGAGGTGACTTGTAATAATGCGGGGAATGGGTATCAGATTGATGTGGTGAGCTTTAGCGAATTTGTGCCAGGGTTTCCGCCTGTTATTTATGAATACCGCTATATGAATACGCTGCTTTTGTCTACCACTAATCCCATTGCGTCCATTCCTACAGCGGGATTACCCACGGGGCCTGTCGAAATTGCCATGACGGTGGTGAGTAGTTATAATGGACGAAAATGTACGGTCAGGCAAACGGTGGATATTCCTGAACAGCTAGAAGCCTTTTTTGAAGTCGACAATCCAAGCTGCGAAGGAACACTTTTAGCATTTGAAAATCTTTCCACTGGAAGTATCACCAGCACCCAATGGGATTTTGGAGATGGTTCTGGCTCTGGCCAGCCAGGCGATGTGGACAAAGTTTATTTAGGCTTTACAGATGATCCATTTACACCAATGGTCAGTTTAACGGTTAATGATCAGTATGGTTGTTCCAATACCTATACAGAGACCTTGAATATCAATCAGAACTCCTTATCTGGTTTTATTGCAGTGAGCAAGAATTTGCCTGCCTGTGCGGATGAGGGCGCCACGCTTACCGCTAATTTTACCAGCGATGCCCCGCCCATTAATTATGCCTGGTTTAGAGCAGGGGAGGAGGGTGTGATTGCAACGGGCCCTTCCATTACGGTATTTGAAGCTGGGGTGTATACCCTACAAGTAAGTGATGGCGAGAATTGTATGCAAGAACTCGTAAGTCCTTACATCGCCTTGTATCCCGCCATTGTTCCTTCCATAGAAGGCTTGGGCAATCCCTGCTTTGGGGATGGCATTTTCCTAAGTACCAATTATTCAAATGACGGTACAGCTATTGATTGGTCGATCACCAATCCTAATGGCACTACATTTACGAATAACAATTTTACCATTACCATGATGGGGACCTATATGGTCCATGTAACTGTAGAAGATGAGACGACTGGATGTACAGGAACAGCAAGCCTTAGCTTTGAACCCAATCCGCTTCCTGAGCTCAGCATTGCAGTTGATCCAGACCCCGCCTGTATCCCGCTTACGCTGAGTGCAGTAAGCGACTGTGAGCCCAACTGCAATTACCTTTGGAGTACCAACCAAACCAGCAGCAGCATAAGCATTGCACGGGTGGAATAGACCAAATGGGTATGGAAGAAGGCTCATCTTTACAAAAGAGATAATAACC
>JBCBDH010000157.1:0-10824 GCA_038529855.1 Bacteroidota bacterium
TGGTGGATCAAGAGATGGTGGAGCAAGGAGCTTTATTGGCCGTTTTGGATAATACGGCAGCCTATGAAGATATCCTTGCTCCACCATCTCTTGATCCACCACCAAAAGTCGCTGCAATTTTCCAGACTGCTGACTCACCACCTCTATAGGCGGATGCTGACTGGTCAGTCGTACAGGCGCTTCGATAATATCAGGGTACTTGATCAACCAGGCGATCACCAAACCAATCAGCACGACCAACATGACCAGGCTAATTCCCCAGCGAAGCATCCAGCCAGGCGGATGGCCTAAAATATCTTGTATCTCATCTGTTGTATTGAGTTGCAACGACGGTCTAGGTCGAGCAGCTACTTGTTGTTCTCGATTAAACTGCATAGCGATTTTTTTTACTGACCTAATTCTAATTGATCTTTAATCAGGCGATAATAGGCGCCCTTTTCTGCGATGAGTTCTCGATGATTTCCCCGTTCAATAATCTGCCCTTCATCCAGTACGATGATTTGATCAGCGCGTTTGACGGTGCTTAAGCGATGAGCAACGACCACTACGGTTCGACCTTGAAAGAAAGCTTGTAGATTTTCCATAATCACACGTTCGTTCTTGGCGTCCAGCGCATTGGTTGCCTCATCGAGAAAAATAAACCCTGGATCTTTGTATACCGCTCTGGCAATCAGCATCCGCTGTCTTTGCCCCTGGCTAATGCCATTGCCTTTAGCACCTATCATGGTGTGGTAAGAAAGGGGGAGGGATTCGATAAAATCCTGAATATTAGCGGTATTGACTGCTTTGAGTAAGCGAAACTGATCAACATCATTATCGCTTTCAGCAATATTATTGGCGATGGTGTCTGAAAAAATATAGCCTTCCTGCATCACTACGCCACACTGACGGCGCCAGTCCTTTTGGCGAATCTGATTCAAGCCTACCCTACCCAATCGAATACTGCCTTCTGTGGCTTGATAAAAACCCAAAAGCAATTTGAGCAAGGTCGTTTTTCCACTCCCGCTAGTTCCCACAATAGCCGTTATTTTTCCACGGGGAATACAACAATCAATATCTCGTAAAACCAATGGCGAAATAGGCGTATAGCGAAAGCTCAGATTTTTGATGTGCACATCTCCTGGTGGAATCGTTTTAATCTTGTGATCATCCTCATAACTCTCGTTCTCTTCTCGATGAATCTCCCCCAATCGCTCCAAGCTAATCCGCGCATCCTGCCCATTGCGAATAAAACTAATGAGTTGAAGCAGTGGGACATTTAACTGACCAATCACATATTGCACCGCCAACATCATCCCCAAAGTCATGGAGCCATCAATAACGGCCTTGGCGGCAATAAAACTGATGATGATGTCTTTGAGTTGGCTGATGAAAGAAGCGCCAGCATCTTGATATTGGGTGATACTGAGGGCTTTCATTTGGGTGCGAAACAATTTGGCCTGAATGGTCGTCCAGCCCCAACGCCGCTTGAGTTGGCTGCCTTGCAATTTGATTTCTGGCATCCCCTGAATGATCTCAATTAAAGAATTTTGATTGTCAGCGTATTGTTTGAACGCCAGGTAATCTACCTCTTTTCGCTTTTTCATAAAAAAGAAAATCCAGATCACATAGCTCGTAGCGGCCACTAAGAAAACCAAGAAAATCAATTGGTGATAAAACAACAGCACCAAACCAAAAACCACCAAATTGAAGACGGAAAGCATAGCGGCCAAGGCTGATTGGGTGAGGAACATTTCGATACGTCGATGATCTTGTATGCGCTGCAATAAATCACCCGTCATTTTGGCATCAAAAAAACGGAAAGGTAAACGCATGAGTTTGACCAAAAAATCAGCTACCAAATTGACATTGATTCGCGTACCAATATGCAGCAAAATCCAACTCTGCAATATTCGAACAACCATTTGGCTGCCAAAGAGCATGAGCTGTGCCAGCAATATGAGATAAATAAAACCGAGGTTTTGGTTTTCTATACCAATGTCGACAATGGCCTGGGTGAGAAAAGGAAAGATCAATTGGAAAAGGGAGGCCAAGAGTAATCCACATAAGAGCTGTAGGATCAAATTGCGGTAGGGCTTCATATAGCGAAGCAAAAAGGACCAGCCCCCCTGATCGCTATTTTGATCCTCTTGATCAAAAAAAGCAGCTGAAGGTTCCAAAAGCAAGAGAATACCCCTTTGATCATTTCCCAACCAACTGGCTTCAAAATCCTTGCGCTTTAGCTTAAACTTCCCCTTAGCAGGGTCAGCCACCCAGACAAAATCTTTGTTGGCTTTGTAAACGACGATAAAGTGGTTTTGATCCCAATGGGCTACGCAGGGGAAGGTCGCCTCCAAGAGCGAGGGCGTTTGCTTGGGGCCTGAATAAGGCACCTTGACGGGTAGGGTGCGAAAGCCAATGTGTTCGGCAGCCTCACACAATCCGCGAAGGCTAACCCCCTCTCGATCAATGTAGCTTTTTTCCCTCAGATAGGAAAGGCTGTACATCTTGCCATATTGTTTGGCAATCATACGCAGACAGGTTGGACCACAGTCCATCGTGTCCATTTGTCGGTAAAATGGAAAGCTTCGGTTGAGTACGGTCATTGAGGAGTAAGATTTGGTGTGGTGGTCAAATATCGAAGTCGACCTGTATTAAATCTGAGGAACGAGTGATGGGATAATGGCCCTTAGCAATATGCATTTGGGGAATATCCAATCGCTGACAAGCAACTTCAGTAAAGACATAGTCTTCCAATAAAACAAAGTTCTCTTTGGCTAGGTATTTCTCATAGACGGCTTCTTCCAGTGTGCGTTTGTTGAAGATCATACTGACGGCTTTTCCCGCTGTAAGAGCAAAAACACAATCAGCAAAATTGTGACATTCATTTTCGTTTGATTTCGGGTAAATCGCTCCATTTTTTCCCCTGAGCACTTCCAATCGGCAAATGCCTACATTTCGACAATTGGCACTGGGCATTCCAAAAGTAACGTGCATTAAAAAATACTGGATAGGGGGGCGTTCGAGCTCTCTAGCGGTTTCTTCTAGTATTTGTAGTAAATTATTCATACTTACTTTTAATTGAGTGATAATACAAAGTTAAGGCTTAAGCGCAGTGAAAACCAGACAATAGCAGGTGATCTACATTCCTCGTTTTATTATTCTTAAAAAGTTATCTTGATAATAAGATGTTAACAATCAATTACTTATCTAATTTCAATTCAACTGCCTATTTGCAATTATGTGTAATAGTTGTTATCTTGAGGGGTCGGTGGGTTGTTTGGTTTGAACAGCCTGAGGTTTTGATTGGATAAGCTTACATGCCAACAGTATCTTCGATGACGATTTCGTGAGCAGCCTGCTGTTGCTCGGGCGTCATGTTGTAATATTCATCTGGAGAAGCGATAATGCCAAGGGTCATGAGGAGGGCGATGATAATTTGAATCATGTTAGCGGCTTTTTATTTGTTTATCAAAAATGTGACAATACAAAAGTAGGCTGCTAACAAGCGCTTGTCATTGACAGAGAAGCGCTATTTCACATTCCTCATTATGATTCAATCCGCAAGTAATATAATTCACAAATTACTGATAATTAACATTTTATAATTCAAATAAGTAGCTTTCTCCTCATTCTCATGACCTATAAAATGGAGGACTTTTTTAGCCAGACACAAAGACTTTCTACTTTCTTTTGATCGAAATGGATAAAATGTACCCTTATGCAAACGCTAAGAGAACTGGTTCAAATTATTACCAAAAACAAGGTTCAGCAGATAGAGGTGATCGGCAATTCCGATCATACTGATTCAATGGTTCATCAATTCTATGAAGCTTTGGTAGAGGGGCGATTTACAAGCGATGAGGAAGCCGCTGACTTTTTTTACCAAGACCGCGTCAATGATCGCAATTATGAAAACCTGAAGTACAAATTGCGTAGACGGCTCCTCAATACCCTTTTCTTTATCGACATCAAACAACCCTCCTACAATGATCAGCAACGCGCCTATTACAATTGCTATAAGGATTGGGCAGCTGCAAAAATACTGTTGGGAAAGGAGGCTAGAAATGCAGGGATCAAACTCTGCCAGTCGATTTTGCAAAAAGCCATTCGCTATGAATTTACAGAGCTGATTATCCCCATTAGCCAAATGCTAAGATTACACTATGGAACCAGGGTAGGCAATTACAAAAAGTTTGTCCATTACGATGAGCTCTTTAAGAAGTACGAAAAGGTTTGGCAGGCAGAGCAATTGTCAGAAGAACTCTACACACGCCTAATTATCGAATACGTCAACAACAAAGCCAGCAAAACCGATACCTTTAACAAGGCGGCGGAGTACTTTGCGACGCTACAGGGGCATATGGAACAGTCTGATTCTTATAAACTTCACCTATATGGGCACTACATCAATATCATTGGTAGCATGAGTACGAATGATTACGCCCGCACCATCTCCGTATGCGAGGCGGCCATCCAATTTTTTGAAAGCAAAGCCTATCAATCCAAAAAACCCATCCAGATTTTTCAGCATCAACTCTTGGTTTGTTATACCCAACTGCGCCAATACGAAAAGGGAAAAGCTGTTGCCGAAAAAAGCCTATTGCATTTGGATAATGGCTCTTTTAATTGGTTCAAACATCAGGAATTGGTCCTGCTCTTATCTATGCACACGGAGCAATACCAACAGGCTTATACCATCCTGGCAGAAGTCAAAAAGCACAAACGCTTTCGATTTATCGCCACCAATATTATCGAACTTTGGAAAATATACGAAGCCTACATGCACTACCTCATCGCCATTGAGGAAGTATCAGCCAATGATTCAGCCATCACCGCGCGAAAATTCAAACTTGGTAAATTTCTAAATGAAGTCCCCACTTTCTCTAAAGACAAAAGGGGGATGAATATTCCCATCCTCATCATCCAATCGCTTTTTCTAATCGTCCACAAAAAGTACAATCAAGCCATCGATCGAATTGAAGCGGTCGAAAAATACTGCAATCGCTATCTCAAAAAAAACCACAACTACCGCAGCAATTGTTTTATTAAAATGCTGCTGCAAATCCCCATTTCTGGTTTTCACAAAGCCGCAGTCATCAGACGTGCTGATAAATACCTAAAGATGCTGGAAAGCACTCCCTTAGAGGTGGCCAATCAACCCCATGAGATCGAAATTATCCCCTACGAACAACTATGGGCTTTTGCACTTAACTCCCTGGAATACAAGCGCTACCAAAAACGCAGCAATCGCTCCTAGCCAAGCAAAACCCACTTCATCTTAGACCATAACAAAACCATCTAGAATACTGGAAATAACCGCTACAATAGCCGCCAAGGCCAAGGCCCACCAAAAATTCTTGACCTCAAAACCGTCGAGAAAATTATCGGCCACTTGTATTAATATCGCATCCAAAAGCAGTCTAAAGATCCCCAGCGAGAGAATCCCCAGCGTCACAATCTTGAGCAAGATACCCAAAGTGACATTGAGCAAACCAATCACTAAAGCAACAATAATGGCCTGAACAAAACTGTTAATCTTAACTCCACTGAGTAAGGAGGCGCCGCCGTAAAGGGCAACAGCGCTGACAAATATATTGATGATCGTTCCCATAATAAGAGGCTTAGGTGAGGCATTAAATATAGGCTTTATTTAATAAAACAAGATACATCTGCTTGAAAGGCTTTAGCACAAGCCTACAAAAATTGATAATCTCTGAGCTTAGACGTATCTTCCGCTCGGTCATTTAAATCGTAAAGCAGCTATCTTAGACCCAAACGACTGGCTTAGCCCATGAGACCCATTGCAAAGAAATTGTGGCGATTTTCCCTTAGGTTAATACTTGGTATTGGGCTACTGCTTGTGTTGGTCCTAGGAGCCATTCAATATCCTCCCATCCAGCAAAAGATTGTCGATAAAATCACTAGCTCCCTTTCCCAGCAGCTAGGTAATGAGATTCAAATTGGAACGATCCATATCCAATTGATTCAGTCTTTACAGCTCAAAGACCTCCTAGTCACTGATTTACAAAAAGATACCCTCCTTTATATTGGACAGCTAGACGCTCAAATCAGCCTATTTTCCCTACTGCAAAAAGACATTGAGCTAGCATCCGTCAAGGTGCAAAAGCTCCGCGGAAAGCTCTATCGCCCCAATGCCCAATCTGATTTTAATTATCAATTTCTGCTCAATGCTTTTACCAGCGAGGAAGCGCCCCAAACCACCAGCAAAGCCAAGCCCTGGGCCTTTGGCCTGAAAAATACGCAGTTAAGTGAAGTTCAGATTGACTTCATTGACCCACAAGCAGGAATCCATTTTAAGGGTGACCTAAAGCAATTAGACCTTGGATTGGAAGCCATTGACCTGACCAATCAAGCATTGCAGTTCGATCAATTGAGCATCAACCAAGCTCGCCTCTTTCTGGAACAAAAAGATGGTACAAGCGTATTGGATACCACTACCACTGCCCCACTCTCCTTCCCTAGCATAGGCTGGACCATTGGAGGTCAAAAAATAGCACTTCAAAATTCCTCCTTGCAATACACCCACCCTGAGGTCCAACAACTCCCCACAAAACAATTGGATGTCAAACATCTAAACCTTATGGGCATCAATTTGAACTTGGAAAAGGTCCATTGGAGTGATCAGACAATAGGTCTTCACTTGCAAGACCTAAGCTTGAAGGAACAATGTGGTCTGGCCATCGACAAGGCCAGTGGCCAATTGAGGCTCCATACCGATCAACTATACCTCAATGAATTACAAGTCAAAACGCCCAATAGTCAACTCGCGCTAAATGCCACACTTCAGTTTGATTCTATCGCACAATTGGCGACTTTCTCTGATCGATTGCGCTATCAGCTAGAATTGGCGGATAATCAAATTTCACCAAAAGATTTGGAATATCTGCCCGTGGATTTAGGGCTTGATTTAGCAAGGATTCCTTCCCTGCGTTTTGCGCTAAAAGCCAATGGCCAGGGAACAAAAACGGCTGTTGATCAATTGACCCTTGATTGGAAACGCTTATTACAACTACGGGCTTCAGGGCAGGTCGATCAATGGCTGGATGAGGAGCAGATTGGTTTTAAAGTAGCGGTTCAACAATTGAAGACTTATTATCCAGCCTGGAAGAGTATCCTGGCGAATCTGGCATTGCCTGCGGGAATGGATAGCTTGGGTTCCATTCATTTATCAGGCTTGATCAATGGCGATCTAAAAGGCTTGGCTATTCAGAATCTGAATATCAAAACCGACCGCGAGCTGGCCTTAAGCCTAGATGGTCAAATCCGCAATTGGCTCCAAAGCAAGCAGATTACTTATGATCTAAATATTGATCAGCTGAAGGGCCACAGCAACGAATTGGCTTTTTTCACTAGTGATATCCTTCCCAGCGAAATTAGCGCTCTTGGCCGCTTTCTATTCCAGGGGAAACTGCGTGGCGATCTCCATAAGATCAAGACGAATGGCCAGCTACAAACTGATATTGGTCGCCTAAGTACCAAGACCCAAATTGCTTTCCAACAAAATTATCGTCAAGCAGACTACCAGGGAATGATCCGTCTTGACAGCCTACAGTTAGCAGCTCTATTGGGCGATAGTTTAGGATTAGGGCCCATCAGTATGGCAGCACAATTTGACGGACAAGGACTGCATCCAGACAGCTTATTGATCGATTTGGATCTACAGATCGATCAATGCCTATTCCAACAATATCCCTATCAAAACTTGACTTTAGAAGGGATCATTGATCGACAAAGTTTTGAGGGTTCGATAGAGATGGAAGACCCCAATTTGCAATTTCAATTGGCGGGATTGGCGGATGTGAATGATGAGCAGGCGGTTTTTAAATTGGAATCTGTAGTGGATACTTTTGATTTGGATGCTTTAAAATGGGGTCCTTATCCTATGCGAGGGAGCTTATCGCTTACAGCAGATTTGAGCGGGCGAAGCATCACGGAGCTATTGGGGCAGCTGGCCATCAGGGAAGTACATCTTTCGCAAGATAGCTTGTATTACCATACGGATAGCTTACAATTATGGGCGGAAATGGAAACAGATTCAGTCAAGCGAATGCGTCTTGAGTCAGACATCATTCAGGCGAGATTGATGGGCAAATTTAGTTTAAGCGAGCTACCCAATGCCTTCCTAAAGGTCTTCGACCAGCATTTTTCAATGGGTCAATTCATGGCCAGCACAGTTGATACCAAGCAATCAACTGTTGCAGCCCAACAAGTCCAATGGGATATTCAGTTAATCGAACCCACTCAGCTAAGTCGTTTTTTTAGCCCAACTTTGGAGCAACTGGATACGCTTCGCATGAAAGGAGAACTCGATAGTCGCCACCATAGCTTTGCGCTCGATCTCCAAATCCCCCAAATGAAAGCAGCGGGTTGGACCACGGAGCAGCTACAATGGCAGAGCCAAGGCGATGAGCAAGCGATGCGTCATCAACTGACCCTCCCCTCGCTCCGCTCAGGCGAAGCCCTTTTCAAGCAAAACCAAATCAAGCTCGACCTAAAAGACCAACAAATCCACAGCCAATGGCAAATCAAAGATGAGCAAGGGGAATCGCTCTTGGCCTGGGGAGCAGATATGCAAATGGACCAACAAAACTACCTGCTCCGCTTCAAAGACTCCCTCCAACTCAGCCATCAAATCTGGACGGTTGATCCTCATCAAATTCGTCTGGCTGCCAATTATTTGTGGATCGATCCCCTGGTTTTGCGCAATGAGGGGCAGAAAGTCTATTTGAAAAGTTTTAAGGACAGCTCCGCGACGCGCTTCGCGCCTATTGAATTGGGTTTTCGGCAGTTTGCCTTGGGTGGGCTATCTGAATTCACGAATATGGAAAGCCTGCAGTACGATGGGCAGGTCAATGGACAGGTCAAGATCATGGACTATCTCGATAATTTGCACTACCTAACAGACATTCAGGTCAATAATCTAATCATCAATGACAGTATAATTGGCCACTTAAACATCTATGCGGCCCAGCCCGCCAATCAGCCAGATTTGGACATTGACATTGGCTTGAGGGGTGGGCAGCAAAAATTGGATGTTATTGGTCGCTATGGCTTGCAATCCAATGAATTTGATTTGGATATTGCTGCTCAAAACTTGCCGCTTCTTTTGATCGATCCCTTTATGGTGGGGAGTCTTCAGCAAAGTCGCGGGCATATTGATGGTCAGTTAAAACTCAGCGGACCGCCCAATCAGCCCAAGCTCGATGGACAAATCCAACTTGAAGAAGTGAGTACTTTTATCGACTATTTAAAAACGCGTTATACCATTCCCAAGCATCAATTGCGGATCAGCGAAGACCGCATTGATTTTGGGCAGATGACCCTTTTGGATTCGCTTAATAACCAAGCGCTTTTTAGCGGCCACATCCAGCACAACTATTTTCAAGAGCCCCAATTGTTTTTAAATTTTAAAACCAATCAATTTCAATTCCTCAATACCCAAAGTGGCGATGATGATCTTTTTTATGGCCAGCTCTACCTCGCCGCTGATGCTAAAATCAGAGGGCCTGTCGAACGCCCACGTACCCTTATCAATGCGCAAACCAAGAAGAATAGTCGCCTCACCGTACAAGTCCCCGCTACAGAAGCCCAGATCGAACAAGCGGATTATGTCATTTTTGGACGCCCAGACGAACAATCCCTAGATAGCGTACTGGCCCAACGCGCCATCGACCGCCCATCTGCCACAGGGGTCGACCTCGAACTCAATCTCGATCTTAGCGATGCGGCCGAACTCATCGTTGTTGTCGATCCTTTATCTGGCGATCAATTGCGCTGTAGAGGCAACGCTGCCATTTCCGTCAAGCTGGCTCCTTCAGGAGAAATGGATTTATCAGGTACCTACACGATCGTGGAAGGTGACTATCAATTCAACTATCAAGGGCTGGTCAAAAGAAAGTTTCAATTGCAAGCGGGTGGTCAGCTCAATTTTATTGGTGATCCAATGGATACGCGCTTCAACCTAACGGCCATCTATCGCACCCAGGCTTCCATTTACGAATTGATCCAAAACGAAACCAGTCTTTCTGATACAGAGCGGCAATTGGCCCAACAGCGGACTGCAGTAGAAGTCTGGCTGAGTATGCAAGGCGATTTGAATGAGCCCAAAATCAGTTTTGATATACGCATGCCTTCAGCTAATAATCAATTGGCCTCTAGTGCGATTAGCCGCAAGCTCAGTCAGTTGCGGGAAGATGAAACAGCGCTTAATCAGCAGGTATTTGGGCTGTTGTTTTTGAATAGTTTTATCTCCAATAATAGTGCTTCAGCTAGTTTGTCGACCGCAGGGGAGAACATTGCGCTGTCTAGTGTCAGCAATTTGATCAGCAATCAACTCAATAGATTGGCGGATAAATACCTGGAGGGAGTGGGTTTGCATTTTGATTTGGAATCTTATCAGGACCAATACAGCGAACAGGTACAAACCAGTTTGGGGGTGGGCATCAATAAATCTTTGTTTAGCAATCGCCTGCGCATCAAAATAGGTGGGGTGGTTCAATTGGAAGGAGAAGACAGCCTGAGCAGTGAAACCAATAATAGCAGTATCGCTGGTGATTTTGTTTTGGAATATCAATTGACGAGTAAGGGCGATTATTTGCTTCGCGTATTCAGAAAAAGCGACACGGATGAATACAGCGGCAGCAATATTTACAAAACAGGGATAGGCGTTTCCTACCGCAAATCCTTTGGTAAATGATCGATTCTTTGACCAAGTGGGTCTTGGGCCTATGGCTTGTTCTTTTCCGCTTCGCCTACTTTGTTTTTGAGCCAATAACGCAGTCCCTTTGTTTTTTTGAGCTGGGGAAAACGCTGGTGGAGCCA
>JBCBDH010000158.1:0-10686 GCA_038529855.1 Bacteroidota bacterium
CAGATTAATAAAAAAGCGATGATGCTGACAAAATAATAGTGGTTGAGATAATAGGTCAGATCGACCAATTCTACATAGGTGAAGCACAAAAAAAATACGACTGTAAAAAGTCGATAATACCAGCCTAGCGTAATGGCGATACAGGCTAGAGCCAAAACCGCGAAAATCGAATACATACCCACTTGCGACAAGGGACCTATCCAATCAAAACCAAAATAGCTAAAGTGAAGAATAGGATCAACCAGCTGGGTATCCACCCAACCCATATAAATATAACGAAGGGTACTAAAAAGCATAACCAAACCAAAGGCTATGCGAAAAGTAATTAATGGAGCAATCGAAATGGGTTGCTCCATATAATCAATCCATTGCTTATATATGTTGACTTTGGATGTCAAGCTCGTGGTGTTTAATCACCATCGCCAGAGTTAAAGGTAATGCTGATACCGAGAAGCGAACTCAGTGAGCTCTTAAAATTGGCGGTATTGTCTTGTAATTCGTCGCGTAGGACTTTCACTTCATTACTTCCTGCATTATCTGATAATCTTCCCTGGGGAAGACTGGCGATAGCATTGTCAATTTGGGTAATAGCCTCCTTCGTCTGAGTGACGAGTTCAGGACCTCCTACAACAGATTCTAGGTAGGCGTCAAATCCAATAATTTCCTCACCACTGCGAGACAAGCCCAACCAAATATTCTTAGAATTTTCAAAATGCTCTACGACTAAATCTCTTGAGATACCACTGTAGAATGCCTCTACCAAAGTTCCATCAGGACCTTCTTGATCAGCTGTCAGACCAGCGGGGAGCTCTAGCTTAAAGTTCTTTAGATTTTCATAGTCCTTTACAAATTCATTGTAGTAAAGAGAAATAGAACTTCCAGCAGCCGTTCCATCGCTGTCAATGAATTCTTGTAGATAACTACTGTTCCATTCACTGACCACACGGTCAAAAGTCGACTTTAATTCATCTAGGATCAGCAAAAGATAATCCTTGCGGTTTTGGTCAAAGCTAGCCACCACTTCACTACTACTTTTTCCATTGCCATAGATCAAATATTCTACAGCATAAAAACCGCGAACATCTTTATCAAAACTGTTGGGTAGATCAAAATCTGGATTGAGTATATTTTCTTCCACCTTGCTTTCGCTGACGGGAAATACGCCCAGGACTTCTGCATATGGGCCCAATAGCAATTCCGCGGGTCCAAATCCAAAGGCAGAACAGTGCTGATGATCCATCACGGACTTTACCCAAGCTGCTTTAAGTGCAGTAAGGTTTTCTTCCGTAGTCGTTTGAACAAATGCATTGGCGGCACTGGACAGTTCGTTGACACTGGATTGGAGCGATTGGAAATTGGGGATAATAAGCTTACTGGCCGCACTTTCAAGCATAGCTGCTCGATCAAAATCATTATTATCAACTACGGAATTGCCATTATCATCATCACAGGAATAGAGACCTAATAGGGCAAAGAGTGTGAAAATGAATAGGCCCGTTGATTTCCTGCTAATGGGTGTTACAAACATCGTTATTGATTTTTAATATTATACCAAAACCTTGCTACACACCAAGGGGCGCATAGCAAGGCTTTAGCTGATATATCACTAAATGATAATTAAGGATTATTGTTGACGAAGAAGCTAGTTACTTCTGCATCTGTAAATCCATAAATTGCTTGTACTTCATCAATGACTTGGTCAAAATTGCTCAGCAAAGCAGCTTCGTTAAGGAATCTGTAACTGGCTGGGGTTTGTCCATTTGGAGCTAGTAACAAATCCAAGATGCTATCAATCTGAGCATCAGTGATGGTCTTTTCACTGACTCCTCTGAAACCATTAGCAAAAGCAACGCCTTCTGCATAAGAGTGCATAGCATCACCTAGCGCCTTATCTTTATCTTCACCGTCAGCCAAACCAGCTGCTTCCTGTAGCTTCGTCTTTGCAGCATTACTGTAGTAAATTACTGTTGCATAGTTAGACTTTTCCCAGTCAGATAGGTATTCTTGTAGCGCCTCGTCGCGGATATCATCAAAATCGCTACCCCCTTCAATAGCCGCCTTGGCTCTGATCAGATTGTCGCGGATGCTGAAGAAAAATCCAGTTTCAGCAGTTAGATCAGATCTTCTTCTAGAGTAAGTAGCTGCTGCAGTCGTATTGGAAGGATCGAAAGCGATATCTGCTCCGTGGATTTCTACCAACTTATCAATAGCAGAACTGCTGCTCAAATCTCCGTTAACAACGGTCAGTGCGTGATTGTAAAGTGCTGATCCAAAAGAGCCTTTTTGAACCATCTGTTCCAGTTCAAGGCCGTTTTCGTCAAGTAGTCTAGAACCTAGTAGTCCTCCATCCTCATCAGCAGCAGGAGCGTCAGAACCAGGATTTTGGAATCCAGTGGTGGAGTTGGCAGCTTTTACCAATTCTTCCAACCAGCCTTCGATCTGTGTACGGTAAGTAGACACCGTAACACTAGAAAGAGTAGAAGGGTAAGTGATCGCTGCTACAGTCGAACTTTGTGCATTGGTCTCAGCATCATTGGCAGCAGAAGTCATCGCTGACAATTCATCAATTACAGTATTCTCAGCAGTGACATTAGCGTCAAAGCTAGTTGATACGTAAGAAGTAGGGATGTCTAGCATAGGCGTTGAATCTTCATCATCATCACAACCCACGACGACCAATGCGATCAGTACAATAAGATACCAATTCTTAATTTCCATTTTGAACTTGTTTGAATTATAGGTTACGTAAAGTATTTCAGTTTCGACCCGCTAGTTACAAATTTATTTGTAATAAGTCCAAATAAAAATAAGACTTCTTGCTAGCATTGACATTGAGATGACATGACTGCAGAAATATACTTGAATGTGGAGATGTTGTGATTGGAGGAGGAGCTAAGTATTTTGCAAAATACCAATAAATATAAGGCTTTAGGGAGTATGAGTAGTTGCTTATCTACCATACCAAATACCTGATGCCAGTTATTGTTTACAACCAAGTTCAGATTTATTTTTACTCGTGTAAAATTAAATTCGTATGCTTTACATTATATAAATGACTAAAATCTGTTGGAGTAGGTTTTCAAAATATAATCATTTGGTTATATCTTGTTATCTGAAATTGATTTTTTCCTTCACCAGAACGAAATTCTATCTCATAAAGCTGCCAACAGCAATAAAAATGATGCCCGCCCCAACAGCAAGGAAAAAAACGCCCGTTTTTTTTTATCGTCGATTGTTACCTTTGAATGCAGATCGATCAATACTACCGAGAAAAGACTTAGCCCGATTTGGCACCAAAATCTTTTTTTAATTTTTTTATACCTATAAGATATAAACATATGAATAACAAACAGTTTTTTGCCTTTTTATCGCTTTGTCTGATCAGCTACAGCCTTTTTTCGCAAGCAGCGGGTAATCTCAATTATCGAAATGCCTATGTAACCCCAGAACTCAAGGGAAATGCCAGCTTTATTTCCAATAATGAGGTATTGATTGATATCAATGCCCTAGCCAATTTGAAGGCTGATAGCTATGTGGTCTTATTTGGGGTCACCCAGTTTGGAAAAAGTGCGGAGGAAGCGGAGCGTCAGATTGATGAACGCATTGGGCGTATCAAGCAGTCTATTGATGCGGCTTTGTCAGTTTATGTGGATATGGTCTCCTTTATCCCCGTTTATGAGTTTGAGGAGAGCAAAAAGGTATTCAGTCCTCGTACCTATGTGGAGGTACCCAAAGGCTTTGAAATTCGGAAAAACATTCATGTGGAATTTGAACAACCAGAGTACCTGGATCGCCTGATTACGATTTGCGCCCAAAATGAGGTTTATGATTTGGTGCGAGTAGATTACCAATCCTCCTTGGTCACGACTTATTTAGACAGTCTAAGGACGATGTGTTTGGACCTCGTTCAACAACGCATTGGGGATTATGAAAAGCTGGGTCTGCGTTTTTCCAAACGCGCTCGCCTCATCACAGAGGACAATAACATCTACTTCCCAATCGACCGCTACGACCAGTACGAGGTGTATAAAAGTGTGGCCCCTGATTTTAAAAGCAAGTCAAAAATCCAAAAGCAGCCTAAGCAAAATACCCTTTTTTACAATCCCATTTCTTATAAGGGCTACGATATCATCCTCAATCCTAAAATTGTAGAACCCGTCTTGCAATTGGCTTATAATGTAAAGATGAGAATCTTTCTGGAAGAAGTACCAGCGATCAGACCAGACCGAGAATTGATGATCATGATGCCCAATGGAGCCTTGCAAAGAGTGAGATTACCTGCGGAAAACGAAGAAGAAGAGGGAGAAGAAAACAACTAGCCAGTCTTTAATAAAAACAGATTGGGGAGCGCCAATAGGCCCTCCCCAATTTGCTTAAGCGCACGATCTGCCAGGATACACTTAGCGAACCAATAGCTTGCGCATTCCTTTACCCCGTTCTGTACTGATTTGGATAAAGTAAATGCCTTTGGCCATTTGGCGAAGGTCAATGGATTGAAGATCATCTGGTTGGCTGCGATTGACGGAATAAACCACCTGACCCAGATTATTCAAGACCTGAATTTGCAATTCCTTTACGGTCTCTCCCAAGCGTACATTGAACAGTCCCTCTGATGGATTGGGGAATACGCTAAAGGCGATCTGCTCTTCTAGGTCATCCACACTGGTAGACAAATCCGTAATGGGCATATCACCAAAGCTGATGAGGTAGGAGCTAACGATCAAATGCGGATTAAAGCCATCATCGCAATTGGGACAGGTCACCCCATTCTGGCAGAATATATTATTGGGATGGCATTTGTCCTCATAACTCTCATTAAAGATGTAGCGCATCTCTACTGACCCGCGATTGATATAGCTGTCCATATCAAAATCAAACCAAGGGGCAATTGCTCCTGGACACCAGCCCGCCCGATCAAAGAACCAAGTCCCGTTTTGATTATTACAACCATCTGGATTGGGATTGCAATCCGCCCAATTGTGCTGCTCAAAGGTTTGTGTTCCATCTATCCATACATGGTGGCGATCTTCGTGAAACTCAGCGGCATTCCCCGTATTATTATCTCCCCATCCATGACCAGTAGAAACCAATTTGATCTTGGCATCTAGGGTATTTTCTGGGAAAGCGACATTAAGCACTTCGCAGGGCTGCAAATCATCAGGATTTCCAAAATCGTAGGTATCCGTCCAAAGTTTGCCAATACTGCTATAGGGATGAGCTGGTGTACCCGCTTTGTAATCCAAATTTAGGGTATACTCAAAACCATTCCCCTGTGTACCCAAATAAAAACGGAAAGCAATCTTTCCCTGCAAGACGGACATAAAATCCGTTAAGTCAATGCTACTGTTACAAGCAATGCCATAAGGGGTAATGTAGCGAATGATCTCATACCACTGCCCATTATGTCCTTTGGCCTCTATGCCAGATACGCGATCCCAGGGATCACATCCACCATTGGGGCAGGTGATGTCTAAGCGAGCAGTAATTTGATCAAATGCACCAATATAACTAGGTAATTCTGCCTCTACTATGGAGGAGCCAATATCTACATTTAACCACACTTTATCTGATGCCTGCGCCGTTAAATCACTCGCCTGATCCACCACATTAAAACTTACACTTTCTGTACTGGAAGCGCCATAATTATTGGTCGAAGTGATATTGAGGGTGTAAGCGCCATAGGCTGGTGGCTGCCACCAAGCGGTATAATGTCCATTTTTCCAATCAACAGCAGGAATACTCATTCCGTCCACCTCAAAGCTAACTTCCTTGACCTCAAATAATTCTGGGAAATCAATATTCGAAATAGCCGCCAGTTGAATTGGACGTAGGGTAGGGACCATCACATCTCCTGCCAGCGGGCTCCGCCCTTCCGTCACGGGCAAAAAAGTACTTGGATCAAGCACCTGAAAGCTATTTTCCAAACTTTCCGCAGGGTCAAAAGTCGCATCTCCATCCTGACTTGCGCGAATCACCACCTCACCAGGCGTCCCATCCAAACTGACCATATTGCCATTCAGCGTAGCGGGGCCAGAGACGATCTCATAAGATACCTGCAAACCAGAACTAGCCGTAGCCATCAGCTCAAAATCGGCATCATCCACCAGCTTATTGGGAATTTGAGGAAAGGTAATGGCCTGAAAGCTCTCATCTAACTCTCCACCAAAATTTGAGGTATTGCCCATCATGGCAAAGTTGATCAAATTGCCATCGCGATCGCCATTGCCAATTTCGCTTTTGAGTTGAGTAATAGAGGTATTGTCCTCTCCAGGAACGCCCTGGTTGAATTTGTAATACAATTCCAAACCTTCTTCATCTCCACCCAATTCATTCATCATCATATCCTGAATATCGTCAACTGACAGGGCCTTGCTCCACAGCGATACCTCATCTGCTCTTCCACCAAAGACAAAGTTAAAGGTGCCAAAGATACTTTTACCAATACCGAAAGGTTTGGCCGTTCCTGTAATGGTTCCATTGGCATTGGTACTGCCCTTGGCGACACCGTCAATAAACAACTCGCACTTAGTACCATCATAGACCCAGGCGATGTGTTGCCACTGTTCGGGAACAATGGAAAAGGCGGGGGCCACATATTCAAACAACACATCTGATTGGTTTTTGAAACGACATTCGATAATTCCATTATCTAGTTGAATGAGGTACATCTCACCAGCACCGCTACCACCGCGTATCCCCATCATCCCCTGTCCATAAGCCAACTGATCCGTATAAAACCAACCAGCCATCGTGATGCCCTGGGCATTGGCCACATACTGTGACGCATTGGGAACTTCAACAAAATCATCTACCCGATCAAAATGCAGGTATTGAGAGGTCTGGGCTTCGATCTGAGCCAAAGGCCAGAGCAAAATAAACCCTAAGAAAAGATAGAAAATAGTGTAGCGCTGCTTCATGTTATCCATATTTAATGAGTAAATGTTTAATCAAAATAGTTAATTCATCCACCAAACCCGAACCCTGGGCGAGTCTTCTCCCATCTGAGCCACCTGAGCGGACCAGTTTTCAGCATTGTTTTCTGCTTCTGAGGCGGGGTAGCTAAAGCGATAAAACTCAGGCATGTCGCCCTCTCTTGGTGTCGCTCCCGTTCTACGCCCCAAAGCAAAAGCCTCCCAGGGCTGGCGAAAGGCATCCAGCCATCGCTGTCGATAGATAAAGGCTAATTTGTCGCTCGTTTCAAATATATTGATTTGAGGATGATTGCTGATGTTAAAGAAATCACTCACCGTCAAGGGGTTGGGTGCATTGACCCAGATTTCGCTATTGACAAATATATTTTGCCAAAAGGTCAGGGAATTGACGACGCCTACGGCATATTCGCTCTCTGCATTACCAATATCCACCGCTACACCCAATCCCCGCATATAAATCTCCGCTTTGATAAAATTGACCTCAGCTGCTGTCATTAATATTTCAGGGATGTGGTCTTCATCTCGGATAAGGTAGTAATTGAAAGGCGAATATATATTGGAACTTCCTTTGACCTCAAAGTTGATGTCTCGATGTCTTTGATAAGGAATACCACCAGCTGGTGGTGTATTATTTTGTGGGATTTGGGGAAAGGCGACCCAGGCTCCTTCATTATTGGTCTCAAAAAAGATATGGGCTCTGGGGTCAAAGATGCCACTGCCATTGGGCGCATCATTTTCGGATAACTGTCGCCATATGTTGCTGCCCATTCGCAGTTTTTTGTGTTCTCTAAAGGACCAATTGACGGATTCATTGACCCAGTCCAACTGGTCGGGAATTAAGACGACATCTTCCCCCGCTTCGATTAGGGGGAGGTCATTATCGAGAACATCGCGGATGATGCCAAAGGCGAATTCAGGATCGCTTTCTGACATGCGAAGGGCGTGGCGAAGCCGTAGCGAATTGGCCCATTTTTTCCAAAGCAGTAAATCCTGGTTAAAGAGCTTATCAAAAGCACCATAAGTCAAATAGGGCTCTCCATTGGCCGTCATGGGTTCAGGCAGGAGGTTGATTTGGGCTTCTGCTATTTGTAATTCATTGAGTAGAAATTTGTAGATGTCTTCTTGGCGGTCAAATGCGGGTCTGGTCAATTCCAGGCTTTCAAAGCCGCGACCTGCTTCCGTAAAAGGCATATCTCCAAAAAGGTCAGTGAGGCGAAAAGTTTTGTAGGCCAAAACGATGCGCAGCATGGCTTGTACATTATTCAGCGCTTCTGGGTCGCCTTCATAAGCCGCAAAGCGGCGTTCCAGTTCGCGGATATTGGCGAGGCTTTGATAGTAATTGGTCCAAACTTCTTCTGTGCCTATGCTGACATTTTGAAAAGTTGCAGCGGTCAAAGAGGCCAATTGGGTAATCCCATAAAGCGTTTCATTGTGTAGATAAAACTGCTCATTCCAACCCAATTGCAGCGATTCGATCACTGAATTGAAGAGTGGGCCAATATCCGTTTGAGTGGGCAAAAAAGGATTGGTATTGATTTCCTCAAAATCCTTTTCGCAAGCGGGCGTTAATAAGATCACCAAAAATAAAGCGCTGTATATCCAATTCTTTACCATCAGAAAGAAGCATTTAAACTAAAAGTAATTGATCGAGTCCCTGGAAAAGAAGCCCATTCCAGCCCTTGAGCATTGCCTGCACCATTGGCCCCCTCTGGATTGATGCGGTCGGGTAGAGAGGTGTACAAATAAAATAAATCGCGTCCCACCACAGCCAGGGTCAAATCCTGAAATACCTTCAACTTACTGCGAAAAGAATCAGGTAAGCGATAACTGAGTGCTACCTCTCTGAGTTTGACCCAAGTGTTGTCCAAAATGCCTGGTGTGGAGAGAAAACGACCCCAGCCGCCAGCATTGGGGACATATTTGAAATAATAATGAACGACCTCTTCATTTGTTCGCCCATCAGCATACACTCCATCCAGGATGACACCAATATTGCTGCTTACTCCATCAGGGTCAGTATAGGGAAGTCCACCGCCATTGCGCTCTACTAGCGTCTCTGGGCTTTGGCCAGTTTGTAGTCCTATGACATAGGAACCCGCATAAATATCTCCACCCCATTTGGTATCCACCAAAGTGCTCAAAGTCAGCCCCTTAAAGCCAAAACGCATATTCCAACCCGCTGTGAAATCTGGAGTGGCATTGCCAATGGGTACGCGGTTGTCCGTGATCAAATAATGGGTGCCTTCTTCATTGAGAATGGGCTGCCCCGTTTCTTCGTGATAGACATAATCATAACCGACAATGGTCCCAAACTGCTCTCCTTCACGCACAGCTATGGCTGGGCCATTCAGTCCCCAGATATTGGCCAATTCGCGAATCTTAGCTACACCACCCAAGCTGACTACCGTATTCCTATTCCTGCTGATGTTAAAGCCCATCTCCCAGAAGAAGTTTTTGCGATAGATCAAATTGGCATTGATCGTGGCTTCAATACCTTTATTTTCCAATTCCCCTGAATTGATTCTAATGCCCGTTGCACCTGAGGAAGCGGGTAGCGGTGCATCCAAAATTTGGTCAAAAGAACGGATATAATAATAGGTGAAGTCAATATTTAGATTATTGTCAAAAAGGCCAACAGAGGTCCCCAACTCATAGGAATTGGCCTGCTGTGGGCGAAGACCGATGGGAGGGATGACATTGGGGAGGCGAGCTGTTTGGGCCAGACCAAAGTTTCCTGTCCCATAGGTGAAGTCTATTTGAAAGGGATCCGTATCTGTAGCCGTTTGGGCATAGGCAGCGCGGAGTTTGAGGAAGTTGAGCGCATCAATTTGGAGGTCAAAGGCTTCAGAGGCGATAAAGCTCACAGAAGCAGAAGGATAGAAGTAGGAATTATTGTTGATAGGAAGGGCAGAGGACCAGTCATTGCGCCCCGCCAATTCCAAAAAGATAAAATTGTCATAGCTCAAATTCAAAAAGCCAAATAGAGAGTTGATTCGTTTGTCAAATCGAACTTCCTCTGGCTGTGGAATCACCCCATCATTATTATTTAAGGCATATAGCCAGGGATTGACCCATTCGCCACTGCCCGCTTTGATACCATACTGACTGCGATACCACTGATTGCCTCCAAAAGACAAACTGGCGCTCAAACCACTGGACCATAGCTTATCCTTTTTTGCAGTGATCAAAAATTCATTATTCCGCACCAGGTTTCTCGTCAACTCATTTTCGTAATACCCTTCCTCAATACCTAAATTGTCAATGGGATCATTTCTGGTTTCAAATTGATCAAAATTCAGGTCCATACCCAAACGCCCCATTACATTGAGCCAGGGCGTGACATCATAGGTCAGCGCCATCGAACCAATTAATTTATTGCGGTCCAGGGTGATGTTGTTGTGGTAGGTATTCCACCACAGATGAGGAGGGGAAAAAGTAAAGGGATAAAGCCCATCATAATCATTGCGTGTTCCATCAGGGCGGAAATTCAACTCTTCTTCAAGTCCTTTGTAGCTTCGCGGCCAACTGTAGAGGATGCCCTTGCCAAAGGAACTTTCATTATTATCACCTAGCGTTGGGCTATTGAGTCTTTGGAAGTTGATATAGGAAATGGAGATGTCTGCCCTTACCTTTGGCGAGACCTCAATGCGGGAGCCAATATTAACGGTTGTTTGTTCAAAATTGCTGTTGGGAACGATGGCTTCGTGATCGCTCCGCGTCAAGGAAACCCGCATGGTTCCCCATTGACCACCAC
>JBCBDH010000159.1:0-10668 GCA_038529855.1 Bacteroidota bacterium
GACATTGGGATCGGGAGAGGCTAGTAGCCAATTGGGAACGACATCGCGGGTAGCATTCAGAAAGTGAGCAGCAATTTGGTTGAGTACCTGTCCTTTATAGGGAATAGGACGGGGTAAAATATGATCAAAGGCAGAGATGCGGTCAGAGGCGACCATCACTAGTTTTTGGTCGATGGTATAGACATCGCGGACTTTGCCTCGATAAAAATGGGTCTGTCCCGGAAATTCAAACCGAGTTTCTTGAATGGCTTGCTGCTCTAAAGACATGGAAGGGTTTTTATTGTAAAAATACCTTTGTATTTTGCCGAAAATCAACACTCTGTGTTTGCAAAGGTAATCAATTATTCGGGTAGTTCTATCTCGTTTTTTCTCTTGAAGTTAACAATTACTTTTCTCTTTTGGAGCCTTTCGCTTTCTTGTCATCTCTCTTCCCAGGATGCTGATTTCCAGGGCTTACTACAAAATTACCGCAAGGATTATCTCATACAATACCCCATATTGGGCAGCCAATTTGGTCAGGGAGAGGTCGACCATTTACTCCCGATCGCTGATGCTGCTTATCGGGAAAGGGAAAGAATGATGTATGAGCATTATATGGAAGAGATCAAACAAGTGGCCCCTTCTCGTTTGAATTCCACCCTACAAGGCGAATATCATCGTTTGTGGAGGGAATTGGAACAAGGTTGGAAGCGGGCACAGTCTAATGAGACCTATTGGCAAGATCCAACGCTCTATGATGCGGGGCTGGCCATCAAATATATTTTGGAGCGCGAGGATTTATCCATTCGACAACGCATGGCCAATATTTACAAACGCTTACAGCAAATTCCTCCCTATTATGAAGCGGCGAAAAAGAACATCCAAAAAGCAAAGATTCGACAGTTGAATTTAGCCCTTCGCCTCAATAGAGCGGGTTTTAGCTATTTGCGCAAGGATTTGCGAACACAAGCCCAAAAATCAGTGTTAAGCAGCCAGGAGCAGCAACGTTTTATGGAAAAACTACGACTGGCCGAATTGGCCATCAAAGATTACATTGCCTTCTGCAATAGCCTTATTTTTGACCACTACGATCGAGAACGCTATGAATAATACACTACAAGCCCCCCAGCGCCCCATGATAAGGTTATTTAAGTACCTGGGCAACTACAAAAAGAGTGTCTGGTTTTCCCTTAGCTCCAGCGTTATCAATAAGATTTTTGACCTGATGCCTCCCTTTCTCACCGCCTGGATCATTGATACGGTGAGTGGACAAGTTCCTCAATGGATACAGCCCCTGACTGGTCTGAGTGATACTTGGAATATCCTTATTTTCTTGGCGGTATTGACCTTTTTCATCTTTCTCGCGGAGAGTTTTTTTGAGTGGTTGTTCAAACGCGGTTTTATGCGATTGGCACAGCGCGTTCAGCACGATCTTAGAATGGATGCCTACCATCGCCTCCAAAGTCGTGAAATGGCCTTTTTTGAAAACGAACGAACAGGGAATCTCATGGCCATTCTCAATGATGACATCAATCAACTAGAGCGCTTTCTCAATAATAGCTTTAATGAAATCATTCAGTTGATCACCCTATTGCTCTTTGCAGGATGGGCTTTGTGCGCCGTTTCTTTACCTCTAGGAATTATTGGGATGCTTCCTATCCCATTGATTATTCTCAGCAGCTTGTATTATCAACGAAAGGTAGCTCCTTATTACAAGGGTATCCGCGAGGCCGTTGGCGCTTTGGGCAATCGCTTGGAAAATAACATCTCTGGTATTTCCGTGATTAAGAGCTTTACGGCAGAGCAATTTGAGGCCAAACGAGTAGCTGATAGTTCGCGGCAATATCGCGATGCCAATTTTAGTGCGATCCAATGGAGTGCCTTATATGTTCCACTAATTCGGGTATTTATCGCTATTGCTTTTACTGCCGTCCTCTTAGTGGGTAGTTATTGGGTGCTTAATGATACAGGAGCGATGACCTTGGGTGGTTTGGCTTTCTTTGCTATGATGATCCAGCGCTTGTTGTGGCCTGTGACACGACTAGGGCAGGTTTTTGATGAGTATGAAAGGGCCAGAGCTTCTTCTAGGAGGGTATTTGGGCTTGTTGATAGCAGCTCTGAGATTATCAATTCCGCAGAGGCATCAGGTGTCAATGCGTTTGAAGGCCGTATCGAATTAGATCACGTTTCTTTTCAATACCCCAAGGGACAGCGTGTTTTGAATCAGGTGGATTTGGATATATTACCTGGACAAAGTATTGGCATTGCGGGTTCAACGGGAGCGGGAAAGACGACCTTGATCAAACTCCTTTTGCGATTTTATGATGTCACTGCTGGTCAAATCCGATTTGATGGGGTCAATATTCGAGAGATTGATCTACAAGTACTCCGCAGAAATGTGGGTTTAGTCAGTCAGGAAGTCTATCTATTTCACGGTACTATTCGGGAAAATATCGCTTATGGCAATGATCATTACGATATGAAACAAGTCATTAATGCCGCCAAAAAGGCCCGCCTCCACCATTTCATTGAAAGCCTGCCCCAAGGCTATGATTCGATCATTGGGGAAAGAGGCATTAAGCTTTCTGGTGGACAAAGACAGCGATTGAGTATTGCAAGAGCCATTCTCAAAGATGCTCCTATTCTAATTCTCGATGAGGCAACCAGTGCTGTAGATACAGAAACAGAGAAAGCCATTCAGCAAAACCTCAATATTCTAACAGCAGGTAAAACCGCGATTATCATCGCTCATCGTCTGTCTACTATTCGACATGCAGATCGCATTGTGGTCTTGAAGTCTGGGGAGATTGTGGAGCAAGGTACCCACGGGAAATTACTGGAGACAGGAGGTATTTATGCTGATTTGTGGAATATACAGATTGGAGCGATTAAGGAAGTGTAGATGGAGATTTGTGGAGCAGCGTCTACTGCTGTGAAAAAATACACGAACAAATAGGCATCACCATGACACAAGACCTTGATGAACAAGCTGCAATTTAGTATAATGTATTAAGGAGAATAGGCTTAGATGTACTTCGCCTGATTTCTATCCGTCATAATTTCTTTAAGCTCTTTGAGCATGGCATACTCACTGGGCATTACCTGCTTGAAAGCTTCTTTTACGGCAAAGTAAGTTCCTTTTTCTAATTCTGGAAAGCGCTGCTTTATTTGATCTTTTACGATCCGTACATCATCGCGCAGCATTTTGCGAATGGAGGGGATTTCATGCCAATCGCCTTCAATGGCCCAGCCTTGTTCCATTTGGCCATTTTCTTGTTGGACAGGGTCTAGCTCTATGAGGCGATCATCTGCATGGACCTGATTAGATTGTGTGAACTGCCCCTGTGGTATTTGCCACTGGTTATTTTCTCCTTCACCAGTGTTGACTAGAAAGATTTCCAGTCCTTTTTTATTCATTCTGTAAATAACCAATCGAGCCGAATCCAGAACATTCATCTTAATAAAATTTTGTACCTACAGGGTATTTATTTAGCAATAGTTGTTAAACATGGTTTTATAGAAAATGTTTTAGGGCTGGAAAGCAAATGTACAAATTGCCTTTGTTTTCCGATAATAATTTGCCCTAAATACTTTTGGTCGTTCAAGAGGCTTAGGGGAAAGCCCTTAGAGCGAATAAACCTTGCGCTTTTTTGTCTTTTTTTGATCAGCAGGCGCTTCCCCTCCTCCAGGTGTCTGCCCATCTTCTGGTAGCTCCCAGCCAAATTCCTTCATCATTGAACGCAGCTGTGCCCACTCCTCCGCAGGAATCGCTTCCAGCTCCTTTTGCAATTGATCAAAAAGACTTTCTGTTTGTAAGGAGTCAAGGGGCATAGGTGAGCCCCCTTCCATTGGCGCATCGCCAAAATCCTGAAAAAACAGGGTATCAATGTAGATATTCATCCCACCCAATTCTTTTTCCAGGCCCTTCATCATATCCTGCATTTGGAGCTGCAGTTCTTCCATTCCTTCTTGCCACTCTCCTTCATCGACTTGGGCAAAGCCCCCCGTGCTCAAGAGTAGCATCCAAGCTAATAACATTAATTTTTTCATCACTCAAATGATTATGAATTGCGCAATTCGCGTTCTACCAAATTTAGTACAGACAAAGAGAGCAAGACCGCCTCTTCCTTATCCGTCATCTTCTCCTGCACCAATTGAAAGGCCCGTGTGCTCACTGGCGTCACTCCCACCTGCTGATTCAAATTGGCCACTTCCTTATCCCCCACCAGTACTGGCAACAAACCACTGTCTGCCTCATCCCCCAAACGCGCAATAAGCCGATTACTTTGTGCGCTATATAGTGAATGTCCTTGTTTTAAAATACCCACAGGCTCATCGTCGATCATAATTCGCACTTCATTTTTCTTTTTTTGATAAATGAACTCATGGTGAGAAGTGCGGGCGTACAAGATAATTGTCCCAGCAGTCGATACATATTTTTTGTAGGCGTAGGCGATTAAAGGTTCGTGATAGATCGAGGTAAAAATCCCTTTAGCCGTCGTCACAACGCCTTTTTTGATTAGTTTATTGGTTTGATTGAGGGAGAGCAGTTCCAATTCTTCCTCTTGCCAAGGCACCAATTCAGCGACCCAAGGCTCAATCTCTGCTTTCATTTTTTTCAAATCTGCCTCTATCTTTGCTGTCCCTGGTTGAAAATTCACCAAAACGTAATACAAGAGGTATAACCCACCTGCGGCTGCGGCAGTGAATAGGAGAATGCTCAGCAATAAGAGAACAAAAGGGCTCATAATGGGCCTGTATTATTGTACTTCACCAGACCGATGATTCAGCTTTATTTTATTGGCCTTATACTGTTCAAACATCTTTCTACGGGTCTGTAGGGCCACTCGGTCTTCATCGGTCAGTACTACATCGAGATCAGCTGCTAATATAGCATCTAGCTCTTCTAATATGGCTTTTTGTGACTCCCAATAGGTCATGTACTCGCCAGTAATATCTTCAATAAGTTGGTTTTTGATCTTTTGTGTTTCTGATTGAAAGAACAGACTTTCCTGTAAAAGGTTGTCCATTCCTTTGAAGGTCTTTAGGTGAATTCCCTTACCCAATAAACTGTGCCCGCCATAATCCCAGGTTTGAATAAACCAAGCTGGATAAAAATACTCTACACTATCCAGATTATGGATATCCATGCAAAGAGAAAAAAAGCGATCATCCTGCGCTCCTTCTGTGGTGGTGGAACGAGCAGACCAGACCTTATAATCAGCAAATAGATAATGCATAGTGCCCTCTGCCACCCGCGCCGTCTCAAATCCAGGCATAGCCCCTTCCAACCAAGATAGATCAGGCATTGGGTCCATATCAGGTACGGGAATCTTGAACTCCATCAGCTCGACCAGACTATCTCTCAAAGTCATTCCTTTTCGATAGGCAATGGCCAGTGATTCGCTATCCGCCGCTTTCTGATAAGCCTCGCTATAAGCCTTCATCTCTCGGCTTAGCGAAGCACCAAAGATCGCTTGGAGTCGCAAATCAATAAGCTTTTGGGCCAATTTGCTTGGTGAGTCGAGATCAAAGTGAACCCCTCCAGCATAGACCCAGCCTTCCAGATCATCAGCTGTTTTGACCTTGATCCAAGGCTCATCAAAGGCAATTCCTCTCAATTTAATGGGGGTCGTAAAGTCGCTGACCTCATCCAGGTCGTAGAGCAGCTCTCCTTCTGACAATTCCTTCAGGGCTTTTCCCTTTAGACCAGGCTGATCGCGCAGTCTAAATTTATCAATATTGACAATCAATCGAGTAGGTGCTTCCTGTTCAACAACTGGCGCTGTCTCCGTGAGCTCTTCTTTTACCTCTTCTGGTGCAGCAGGCCCGCAAGACAGGCTGCAAAGAAGTAAAGTCGAGAACAGTATTACCAGATTGATTTTCATAAATGATTTATTAAAATGGTGGAGTGCATCCTGCGATTGGCTACATGGAGCATCCCGCGATTGTTTATATGAGGCATCCCGCAATTTTCGGAGTGAGCCAATTCACTCCGAAAGGGCATTCCGCAGCCAATTATCAATAGCTAAAGGTACAAAAAAATCCACCCTCGAAAGAGAGTGGATTTTTCGTTTTTACGATCTCCAAATGGATGATTTATCCAAGATAAGATTTCAAATTATTGCGGTTATAGGATTTGCGGAGTCTGCGGATGGCGCGTTCCTTGATCTGGCGGACGCGCTCGCGAGTGAGCCCGTATAGCTCACCAATTTCTTCTAGCGTCAGTGATTTATAGCCATTTAAGCCATAGTAAGAAGAAAGCACCTCTACTTCTCTGGGCGACAGAATGGATAATCCTTGTTGTACTTCTTCCTTTAGGGATTGTTCCATGAGGTTGGTGTCGGGGCTTGCGCTTTCATTGCTGGAAACCACATCGAGCATGGTAGAATCGCCTTCATCGCCACTCAATGGGGCATCAAAAGAAAGATGTCGACCATTGCCCTTGAGCATATTTCCCACTTCCTTGGGCGTCATATCCAATAGCTCAGCCAATTCCTCATTGGTAGGCTCCCGTTCAAATTCCTGTACAAAAGACAGAAAGGCTTCATTGACCTTATTATAAGAACCTACTTTATTAAGTGGAAGACGTACAATTCTGGAGTATTCTACGATGGCCTGAAGGATGGACTGGCGTATCCACCAAACGGCGTAAGAGATGAATTTGAAACCTTTGGTTTCATCAAATCGTTTAGCGGCTTTCATCAGCCCCACATTTCCCTCATTGATCAAATCACTAAGCGAGAGCCCCTGGTTTTGATATTGCTTAGCAACGGAAACGACGAAACGAAGATTGGACTTAGTCAAACGGTCAAGCGCTTCGGTGTCGCCTGCTCTAATCCGTCTGGCCATCTCTGCCTCTTCATCGGCGGTAAGCATGGGAATTTTGCCAATGTCATTGAGATATTTATCAAGCGCTAAACTCTCTCTGGCGGTAATCTTATTGGTAATTTTTAACTGACGCATGTTCTTGAGTACTTTGAAATTTGTAGTCGGAGCTGTATTATAATAGTACGCAATTCTGGGGAAAAAGTTGCTTTTTTTAGGACAAAACTTGACTTTTCAGAAAAAAACTATTAAATGCTCAGATTCTGTAATAGATACAATGGGTAAGTAGAAAAAGTTTCCTAAAACAAGAGAACGTGTAAAAAAGTACTTTTGGTTTCCTAAAAGCCCTCCATTCTTCTGCAATTTTCTGTTTTTTATCAGCGAGGTTGCCATACTACAAGTGTCTAGATGGCTGCTCAAGCGTTTTCATCTCCTTAGTCGATATTTTTCTTAAAACGATCAGCTAAGCGCTTCATCTAGGATACTGCATTACTCTACAAGCAAAAAATAGGCCCAGTTCGAAATCTCAAAACTGGGCTTTATTATTTTACGTTTGATACGTCAAATGTACTTCATCGGTTGCAATTTTCAACCAGAACCAATATTTTTTTAGTTCTTATTGAAAGTTGGCCTCCGATCGCGATTGTCTCTGCGATCACCGCCGCGATTGCCACGATCACCACCGCCACCGCGATTACCACCATCTTTGCGATCAGGACGCTCCATCAAAGCTTTGCGAGACAAACGTAGTTTACCTGTACGCTTATCGATACCAATCAATTTCACCTTTACTTCATCACCTTCTTTGAAGACATCCTCTACCTTGTCGATGCGCGTATGTGAAATTTCAGAAACGTGCAACAAACCGCTCTTACCCATGAAGTCAACAAATACGCCATAAGGCATAACAGAGGCCACCTTAGCTTCGTAAACCTCTCCAACTTCTGGTGTGTAAGCAATCATCTTGATGCGCTTCTTAGCCGCTTCAATTGAATCCTTATCTGCACTAGAGATATTGACAATTCCCTTGTCGCCCTCTTCGGTGATGTTGATAACAGTATTGGTTTCTGCTTGAATTTCCTGGATGATACTACCACCAGGCCCGATCACCGCACCGATAAAACTCTTATCGATGATTATCTCTATGATGCGAGGTGCATGATCTTTGTAATCTTCGCGTGGTTGCTCAATGGTTTTGGCCATCTCATCAAGGATATGGAGACGACCTACACGCGCTTGCTCCAGGGCTTTTTCCAATAATTCGTATGGCAGACCATCAATCTTGATGTCCATTTGGCAGCCACAAATACCATTGCGTGTACCTGTTACTTTGAAGTCCATATCTCCCAATGCATCCTCATCACCAAGAATATCAGTCAATATAGAATTGCGCTCACCATCGGAAATCATTCCCATGGCAATACCAGAAACGGCAGACTTGATCTGTAAACCACCATCCATTAATGCTAGTGAACCAGCACAAACCGTTGCCATAGAAGAGGAACCATTGGATTCGAGAATATCAGAAACGATACGAAGGGTGTAGGGATTTTCTTCTGGTAATACCATCCTTAAAGAACGACCCGCCAAATTAGCATGTCCGACCTCGCGACGACCTGGCCCACGCATTGGCTTGATTTCACCAACAGAGTAAGCAGGGAAGTTGTAATGCAAGATAAAATCTTCATAGCGATGATCCAATGCCGTATCGACCATCATTTGATCCATCTTAGTACCCAGAGTTAGCGTAGCTAGAGCCTGTGTTTCACCACGAGTAAATACGGCAGAGCCGTGTGTGGAAGGCAAATAGTTGACCTCTGTCCAAATCGGGCGCACCTCATCGAGCTTACGACCGTCCAGACGAATATTTTCAGACATCACCATTTCGCGGATGACTTCTTTTTTCAGCTTTCCATAGTATTCCTTATAAAGACCACCCTTTTCCTCCATGTGTTCTTCATCCATCTCTTCCGTAAGGGTTTCAACCATTTCCTCTTTAATAGCCTTAAAGCGTTCCTTACGACTGTGTTTGTCGAGTGCGCCTTTGGCAACTTCATAGATTTTATCCTTGGTTATTTCTTTGACCTTGGCCATGATCTCCTCTTCAATCTCAGGGACTTCGTATGCCCGCTTGACCGTGGCCTTCTCTCCTACCTTCTCTGCCAAATCGAGCTGAGCCTGACACTGAACGCGAATAGCATCGTGACCAATTTTAATCGCTTCAATCAAATCGGCTTCTGAACATTCCTGAGCCTCTCCCTCTACCATCATCACATTATCAAGTGTAGCAGCAACGATGATATCCAAATCGGCTTCAGCAAGAGCTGCCCGACCAGGATTGACTTGGTACTCGCCATTGATGCGAGCAACGCGAACTTCTGAAATTGGACCACCAAAGGGGATATCCGATACCGCCAGAGCGGTAGAAGCGGCAAGTGCTACCAAAGCATCGGGCATCACATCTTTTTCAATATCTGCAGACAGCAGATTGATGATCACTTGAGTTTCGTACATATATCCGTCTGGGAACAGTGGGCGGATGGCCCGGTCGACCAGGCGAGAGGTAAGCACCTCGTAATCGGACAATTTAGCTTCTCTACGGAAGAAGTTACCAGGAATACGACCTGCTGAAGCAAATTTTTCCTGATAATCAACAGACAGGGGGAAGAAAGATTGTCCTTCTCTTAGATCGTGAGAAGAAACGACGGTAGCCATCAGCATGGTATTTCCCATGCGAATTACGGCGGAGCCGTCGGCTTGAGTGGCTAGTTTACCTGTTTCGAGGACGACTTCGCGACCGTCGGGCAAGTTAAACGTAGTACTGATAGGAATTTGATTTCCCATGTTAACCTTAATTTAATGTAATGATAAGATACTTAAACATATTGTCAGTCGATTATTAGCTAATCGATTGTATTTGTTGGTGTTTGGTATTCTACAGAATCAACCATTGATTGGACAAGAAAAATGATTGGTGATCTGATCTCTTAGAATCCGGCTGCGTGAGAAAAAATACAAACCATCCGACCTGAAATTTTGCTTCTAAAGATTATTGATCGTAATGCCTTTGGTCGTAGATGGTATCTCAAATAATAGCGATATTGGCTTGAGCCTGTTTTTGAAAAAATGATCTTCTCTATTTGTCCGCTTTTTATTTATACAGGCTAAAAACCTATTGTCGGCCAAATATCAGCTATTCAACACGTTTATGTTTATAATAACGCAATATGCAAAAAAGTGTTTCTGCAAATAGAAACACTTTTCTACGAGGTTGTAAGTATTTACTTACGAATACCGAGCTTTTCAATTAATGCGCGATACTTGACAATATCTTTATTGGCCAAGTAAGTCAGCAGTCGCTTGCGCTTACCGACCAAGGTCAGTAGAGTACGTCTGCAGGAATGGTCTTTCTTATTATCTTGAAGATGTTGAGAGAGGCTCTTAATGCGATAGGTGAATAATGCGATTTGGCCTTCGGTAGATCCCGTATTTCCTTCGGCTCCACCATACTCCTTAAAAATTTCTTCTTTCTTCTCTTTCGTTAAATATTGTGCCATTGCTTAATTTTTTACCATTAGTGATTAGATCAATCAGTTATAGCAGTGCAAAGGTAAGTAAATTAAACGTATTGC
This sequence comes from Bacteroidota bacterium, assembly GCA_038529855.1. Lineage (GTDB taxonomy): Bacteria > Bacteroidota > Bacteroidia > Chitinophagales > Saprospiraceae > JBCBDH01. The sequence continues at coordinate 10,440 of JBCBDH010000159.1, forward strand.
GAAAGTTTAGCCTTTTTATTTGTTTGGTATCACTCGTTTGGTCCGTTTAGCTTCTTCCCACAATACATCCATTTCCTCCAAACTCATCTCCGTTAAGGCTTTTGGGGCCTTGGCCTCAATGTATTCAAAACGCTGTTTGAACTTGCGATTCACACGCTCAAGGGCCGTTTCAGGATCAATGCCCTGAAAACGAGCATAATTAATCAGCGAAAACAATACATCTCCGAAC
>JBCBDH010000160.1:0-10660 GCA_038529855.1 Bacteroidota bacterium
GGGTGGAAGTAGTAGACCCCATCAATAAGGGGATCAGCAGGAGGAATATCCATTTTTTCATCATAGCGGTTTCTAATAATCGTGAAATAAGATATTAGAATAACTGCAAATATGATACCATGTATTATAAATAGTCATAATTTATTTAAAACTTTAATACTTCTGACTAGGCTCATTTGCTGCTCGATCAGGGCTACATTCTCCCAATTTCCTTATTGCCATAAAGGACCTGCAATTTTATTGACTATCCGACATTTTTTTTACCTTGCCCTCCATTTGAAACAGAAAAAAATTACCTTTTCATAATCAACTGATTATCAGTTTTATTCAAGCGCATCATCGCGCAGTTCAACAGGAGCAAATTACAAGCAGTACGCTATGTCAGGAAAACTAGCAGCAATTACGGGTGTTTATGGCTATGTGCCAGATTACGTTCTGACCAACAAGGAGTTGGAGACTATGGTAGATACCAACGATGAGTGGATTCGCAGTAGAACGGGAATACAAGAACGGCGACTACTCAAACCCGAAAGCGGAATGGTAGGGAGCGATATGGGCGTAGAAGCAGTAAAAGGGCTGCTGGAAAAGACGGGGACTTCCGTTGCTGAGATAGATTTACTGATTTGTGCTACCGTGACTGCGGATCGGATTTTTCCCGATAATGCCAATACGATTTGTGATAAATTGGGGGCAAAAAATGCTTTTGGTTTTGACATCAATGCTGCCTGTTCTGGCTTTTTGTTTTCGCTTACGACAGCCGCCAAGTTTATAGAAACAGGGACTTATCAGAAGGTTGTCGTGGTTGGGATGGATGTAATGTCCTCCATTATTGACTATGAGGATAGAGCGACCTGTGTCATCTTTGGCGATGGGGCAGGGGCGGTTCTTTTACAGGCTCAAGAGGATGGTAACGGAATTATCGACTATTTGCTCAAAGGCGATGGCAGCGGACGTGTGCATTTGCATATGAAAGCAGGTGGCTCTGCCAAGCCTGCGACTTTAGAAACGGTCGAGGCGAGAGAACATTTTGTCTACCAAGAGGGTCGACCAGTATTCAAAAGGGCCGTAAAGGGGATGACGGAGACGGTGAAAAAGGTGATGAAGCGCAATGGCTTAAAGCCGGAAGAAGTGCATTGGGTTGTGCCACATCAAGCCAATATTCGCATTATCAATGCAGTAGCTGATGCTATGGATTTCCCTATTGAGCGGGTTATGATTAACATACAAAAATACGGAAACACAACTTCTGGAACCTTACCCCTGTGTTTGTGGGACTATGAAAAGCAGTTAAATAAGGGAGATAATATCATCCTGACGGCTTTTGGTGGCGGTTTTACTTGGGGGGCGACCTATCTCAAATGGGCATATTAATTGCGATGGTTGAGCAAAAATGACGCTCCCTTAATGATTCGATTTTACTATCTTTGCGCCAAATTGTAAAAATCGGATGGGACAAGCGGTTTTTTCAAACGATTGCATACATTAAACGATCAAATTTTTTTGCATTATGGCAAATACTTCTGATATCCGAAATGGATTGTGTATTGATTTCAATAAAGGCATCTACTCTGTTGTTGAATTCCAGCATGTAAAACCTGGCAAGGGCAATGCTTTTGTTCGGACCAAGCTCAAAAGCTTGACTTCTGGAAAGGTCATTGACCATACCTTTCCCGCTGGGCATAAGATTAAAACAGTACGAGTAGAAAGAAGAAAGTTTCAGTTTCTTTACAATGATGATATGGGTTATCATTTTATGGATAACGAAACCTATGAGCAAACAATGATTGGAAAAGAGTTTATCGACAATCCTGGCTTGCTTAAAGAAGGAGGAGAGGTAGAAATCCTCTTCCATGCCGAAAAGGAGATTCCCCTTACCTTGGATATGCCACAATACATTACCCTTGAAATTACCTATACTGAACCTGGTGTCAAGGGCGATACGGCCACCAATTCCCTAAAACCTGCCAAAGTAGAGACCGGAGCGGAAATCCGCGTCCCCTTGTTTATCAATGAAGGCGATTTTATCAAGGTGGATACTCGTACTGCAAGTTATGTCGAACGCGTAAAACAATAATTATGGACTTCAAAGAAATCCAGGAGTTGATCAAATTGATCAATAAATCCAACCTAACCGAATTTAAAATGCAAGATGGCGAGTTTTCTCTGTCTATAAGGACAAAGAAATACATCAAGGGAAAACAAGCCCAGATTGTACAACCCCAACAGCAAATCCTTCCGGTCCAGGCGCCCATTTCAACGATGCAGGTGCAGCCCCTACCCCAATCAGCCGCCAGTGTCCCTAGCGCTCCAAACCCCCAGCCTGCTCCAGCTGCGGCACCAACAGAGGAAAAAAGCAATGAAGACAAATACATCGAGATTCGCTCTCCCATTGTCGGTACTTTCTACCGGTCTTCTTCTCCTGATAAACCGCCCTACATCAAGGTAGGCGATATGGTCGAAACTGGTCAAATTGTTTGTATCATAGAGGCGATGAAGTTGTTCAATGAGATTGAGTCAGAAGTAAGCGGTCGTATTGTCGAAGTAATGGTCGATGATGCCACCCCAGTTGAATTTGATCAAGTTTTGTTCAAAGTTGAAGCATAAGGGAACACTCCCTTCCTATTTTGAACAGACCAAATGGAACCATCTGCAACAGAAAACTATGTTCAAAAAAATATTGATCGCCAATCGCGGCGAAATAGCCCTAAGAATTATTCGGACCTGTAAGGAAATGGGCATCCAAACGGTCGCTGTTTATTCCACTGCTGATCGAGAAAGCCTACATGTTCGTTTTGCCGATGAAGCCGTCTGTATCGGTCCTCCTTCCTCGGCAGAATCTTATCTCAGCATCCCTAAAATTATGGCTGCCGTAGAAATTACCAATGCTGATGCCTTGCATCCTGGCTATGGTTTTTTGGCAGAAAATGCAGATCTAGCTGAAGTTTGTGCCGAATACGGTATCAAATTTATCGGTCCTTCTCCTATTCAAATTCGAAAGATGGGCGATAAGATCACGGCCAAAGAAACCATGATCAAAGCTGGAGTGCCCGTTATTCCTGGCTCAGAGGGCCTGCTCAAAGACCTCAAGCAAGGGATCAAAATCGCTAAGGAAATTGGTTACCCCGTTATCCTCAAAGCAACCGCTGGTGGTGGGGGCAAGGGAATGCGCATCGTTTGGAAAGAAGAGGAATTTGAGAAGCAGTGGAACATGGCGCGTCAAGAGGCCAAAGCTGCCTTTGGCAATGATGGCATCTACATCGAAAAGTTTATCGAAGAACCTCGCCATATCGAGATTCAAATCATTGGCGATCAGGAAGGTCGGGTTAGTCACCTCTCTGAACGCGACTGCTCTATACAGCGTCGTCACCAAAAATTAGTCGAAGAATCTCCTTCGCCCTTTATGACCACCGAACTGCGCGAGAAGATGGGAGCAGCTGCTATCAAAGCGGGTAAGGCCATCAAATACGAAGGGGTAGGAACGGTTGAGTTTTTGGTCGATAAGTACCGGAATTTCTATTTCATGGAGATGAATACCCGTATCCAGGTGGAGCATACCGTCACGGAAGAAGTCATCGATCATGATCTGATCAAAGAACAGATTAAGATTGCCGCAGGTATTCCCATCTCTGGTAAAAATTATATCCCTACTATGCATGCCATCGAGTGTCGCATCAATGCCGAAGACCCTTTCAATGGTTTTCGGCCAAGTCCTGGAAAGATTGTTTCTTTCCACAGCTCTAAGGGGCATGGGGTAAGGGTGGATACACATGTATACGCGGGTTATGTGATACCGCCTTATTATGACTCAATGATCGCCAAGCTCATCTGTCGGGCCCAAACTCGCGAGGAGTGTATCACCAAGATGGAGCGTGCTTTGGACGAATTTATTGTAGAGGGGGTAAAGACAACAGTTCCTTTCCATCAGCTTTTGATGAAGGATGAAAATTTCCGAAAGGGAGATTTCCATACTGGCTTTATCAATGACTTTGATCTGAATCCTCCTGAGGATAAAGATAAGTAGGCCCTAAGTGGCACAGTAGTGATGGGCTTTAGACGATTATTTGAGTACGCAGGGAATTACCGCCGTAATATCGCACTAAATGTCCTTTCTAATTTATTGATGGCTTTGTTTACGGTAGTGAGCGTACCGGCCATCATCCCATTTTTACAAATTCTTTTTGAGACAGATGTTCCGCAAGTTACTGCTCCAGCGTCCGTTGGCAGTTTGTCGGAGCTTGTGCAATGGTTACAGTTTCAACTGGCCTTTGCCATACAGCATCACGGTCGGGAGTATACCCTGATCGTGATTTGTGGTTTTATCCTAGTCTTGTTTTTTTTCAAAAACTTATTTCGGTACCTCTCGCTATTTTTTATGGCACCAGTGCGCAATGGCATTGTGCGGGACCTGAGACAGCAATTGTTTCGCAAAATCATGGCTTTGCCATTGGGGTATTTTTCGGAAGAGCGAAGAGGAGACATAATGGCGCGTTTTGCCACAGATGTTCAAGAAGTGGAGTGGGGCATTCTCAATGTTTTGGAAGCGATTTTTCGAGGCCCCCTGATCATCATTGGTTGTTTGGGCTATATGCTTTATGTGAGTCCAAGCCTAACCATTTTTGTTCTGGTACTACTTTTGGTGACGGGAGGATTGATTGGGGGGATCGGGAGTGCACTGCGGCGGCCGTCTGCACAGTTGCAAGGCAAATTGGGTTTTTTACTGTCTATTGTGGAGGAAAGCCTTTCAGGATTGCGAGTAGTCAAGAGTTTTAATGCGGAAGCTTATCAGGAAAATAAATTTCAGACGATCAATAATGCCTATCGCCAACTGCATACCCAGATTATGTGGCGCCGAGATTTGGCTTCGCCATTGTCGGAGTTTTTAGGGATTGCCGTAGTGACTGTCTTGCTTTGGTTGGGTTCTCGGCTTGTTTTTGGGGGAGAAATGGAGGCAGCTACCTTTTTTTCCTTTCTCTTTGCTTTTTTTAATGTTATCAATCCCGCGAAAGCTTTCTCCTCTGCCTATTACAATATTCAAAAAGCTCAGGCGGCTTTAGATCGTATTGAATTGGTGCTAAGTGCAGAGGAACCGATTCGCGATCGCGCCAATGCGCAGGACAAAGATCGTTTGGAGCGGGAGCTTGAGTTTAGGAATTTGACTTTTAGCTATAATGAAGTAGAGGGGCCAGTGCTAAAAAAGATCGATTTGCAAATCCCCAAAGGAAAGATTGTGGCATTGGTAGGGGCATCGGGGTCTGGAAAGACGACGCTGGCGACTTTACTGTCTCGGTTTTACGATGTAGAGCAGGGGCAAATTTTGATAGATGGTATAGATATTCGGGAGATCAAGCTGCGCGACCTGCGCCAATTGATGGGAGTTGTTTCTCAAGAGGCCGTTTTATTTAATGATACGGTTTATCATAATATTGTATTTGGGGCGGACGGTATTGATCAGATGGCGGTGGAGGAAGCAGCTAAAATTGCCAATGCACACGAGTTTATTAACCAGATGGAAAAGGGCTATCAGAGCAATGTTGGCGATCGGGGCAGTAAGCTCAGTGGTGGCCAACGGCAGCGCATCACTATTGCTCGCGCTATTCTTCGCAATCCCGATATACTTATCCTCGACGAGGCGACCTCTTCCCTCGATGCCGAGTCCGAGCGATTGGTCCAAGAAGCTATGGATCGGCTGCTCAGCCAACGAACGGCTATTGTCATTGCGCATCGCCTTTCCACCATCCAACACGCTGACGAAATTTTGGTGATGAAAGCGGGTGAGATCGTCGAACGAGGAAGCCATCAGGAATTGATGGACCTCTCTGGGGAATATCGAAAGTTGGTTGCCCTCCAAGCATTTTAGGCGAAAAAACTGTATCTTTCCTGCTGTTTGTCTCCATCGAATTCTCAAATCTATGAAATGAAACATACATTATTCCTTTGCTTCATATCTTTGCTTTTTCAAAGCCTAAGTGCCCAAATTACGGTTACTAATGCCAGTTTTCCCGATGTAGGAGATACCCTGGTGACTGCTATAGATGGAGCACCAAGTGGTATCGAGATTACTATGTCTGGTGGAGATCAACAGTGGGATTTTAGTAATTTACAAGGCATCTCTCGCGAGGTCGTCTACCAGTCTCCTTCCGAGGGCATTTCAAGTGCTGAATTTAATAATGCAGATATGGTTGTTATCCTTGGTAATAATAACGGGGAGGCCTACTACCGTTCTACTGATAATAGCTTTGAGTTGGTTGGTGCTTTTGGTAGCGCACCGCCCCCTATCGAGCAGCAAGGCATCGCCCGCTATAATCCCCCTAGCGTTGAGCGCCGTTCTCCAATGAAATTTTTTGATGCTGGTACAACGCAAACTGCTTTGTTATTGCCTTTTTCTGCCGACTTAGTTCCCCTGGCGATTTTAGATGAGCTACCCGTTACGCCAGATTCTATTCGACTGCGCATCAGTAGCCTCCGTGAGGATTTAGTGGATGCCTGGGGGACATTGGAGATTCCAGGTGGCAGCTATGAGGTATTGCGGGAACGTCGGATCGAATACCGCGAGACGCGTTTGGATGTATTGGTTGGACTTGGTCCTTTTGCTTCCTGGCAAGATGTAACCGACTTTATTGGCTTAGATGAGTTTTTGGGGGTAGATACTTTTAAAACCTATCATTTTTATAGCAGTAGCGAAAAAGAAGCTATTGCCGTCGTGACGGTTGATCCAGAAGATAATACGGCACTATCGGTTGAATACAAAGCCAATGACATACTCAGCAATGTTCGTTATGTCGACACTGGTCGCTCCGATATCCTCGCTTATCCCAATCCAGCAATTGATGAGGTGCGTTTTGAGTTGATGAACCTTAAATCGGGGCAGTACAAGATCAAACTTTTCAATATTCTCGGTGTGGAGGTTTGGTCCAATAGCTATCAAACGGTAGGGGATAAGACGGTCAAGATTGATCTTACGGATTTGCGTAAAGGGACTTATTTGTATAGTCTCATTGATAATCGAGGGAAAACTATCTCTACCAAGCGATTGATGATTATTCGGCCTTAATCAGCGTTAAAAATTTATTAAAGCTGGAAAAACGGGCAGATGTTGAACGCATCTGCCCGTTTTTCTTATGTCTTGGCTGCAACAAATGCAATAGATAATTGTCTTTCAGGAAAAACAGACTTTCACGAAACCAAAACAAAATAGATGAAAAAGTTGATTTTCGCATTGATGGTATGTGGACTATTTGCCACAGAAGCAAGCGCACAAAAAGAAGAAACAATTTTTGGACGAAGTGGACTAAGACTCTCTGGAGCTTGGGGGGGACCACAAACGATGATTACTAGAATGGGAGACGATAATGCGCTCTTGAATGGTGGATTTGGTGGTTTAGAATTTAATAAATCGGTATTTATTGGATGGGGCGCCTACCGACTAGAAGACAATGTTCGTTTAATGCCTCAGCAAGATCAACTGGATATGGACTATAATGGTTTGATCCTGGGTTTCAATCTGGCTGCTCATAAAGCGGTTCACGCTCGCGCTGGTGTCATGGGTGCATTTGGTGATGTCGGCTTTAAGGATGGTCCTAACGATCGAATCTACGTCATTCAACCCTCTGCTGGTATTGAAGTCAATATTTTCCGTTGGTTCCATATTGAATTGGAAGGGGGGTATCGCTTTGTAGATGGAGTGGAAACAGAGGGCATTGTAGATTCTGATTTATCAGATATCTATGGCGCTATTCGGTTTAAGTTTGGTTGGTCCTGGGGAAGGAATAGGCGGTACAATAGAGATGCGGATTGGTAGCATACAAAGATTCATTTAATAATTAAAGGGGAATCCCGCAAGGGGTTCCCCTTTTGATCACTACCAGTAGTCAGCTGTTTAAATCTTGTTAAAGCAGAGATACGGCTCGTGTTTTTGACACAAGAATATCCAGCAAATGACTTTAAAGCCCGAAAGGGCTCTTTTCGTTTCTTGAGTTCCGTTTTCTGATAATGGAAAGGCTTTCCGAATGGGCCAAGCTCACGATGAGTAGATCAATGGATCAAAAGGAGCAAAATGCGATAGCCTTTAATTGAATTCATAGAGCAGTAGCTTTCATAACTCTATATCAAAGATAAAGTTTTCAGTTATGAAATGACTTTCTATTATTTGTTGTGCTCTACGCTTATACTAAGTTAAGGGCTTTAGTGGAATTATGTTGCTCGGTCTATTGGAGAGGGCTGTATATGTTATAAAGGTAGGACTTGATTGAGGCAGCGCATTGAGATAGGACCAATAAAAAAGGGCTTCCGCGGGGGAATGCCCTATACCTTAATGGTAATTAGTAGCTAAATATTTGAAAAGCATGGGCAGTCCAGTTGTCGGGAACTACCCTAAAAGCTATCTTAGATTCTGTTTTTGGGACGGATGGGATTACCCTACCCAGGTATAACCGCCATCGTGTTTAACCATTCGCTGCTGCATATGCTGCTCAGAACTGGTTACAAAACTGTTTACTTTCAAGGACTTTACTTTAATCTTAATCTTTTTCATCGCGCTAAGAGTTTAGGTGTTTCAATAGTTGAATATGATACGGATCACTCGCTATGAGCTTTTTGTTTTCCAATTGAATGTGTAGTTTTCCGTACGGTATTTCGCTATTGGGATATCTTTAAATTGACATCACCCGGTTTTGTGGGTAGAAGGGGATACTTAGGGGGTAAAGTAAAGATGTGTAGTTTTAATATATATACAATGTCTGATATACCAAATTTGATGCCAGAGTATTCATAATTTTAACTTTTGTCATTTTTTATGCGGGAATTGAGTTTTTTTAACACTTCAAGTCCGAGTCCCATTCAGGAGATTCAAAGCCCTTTGCTCAAAGAGCGAAAACTCCGCTTATTGGTCAAGAGGGATGATCTGCTCGACAAGTCGCTCTCTGGCAACAAATGGCGAAAGCTCAAATACAACCTTCACGAAGCCTTTAATCAACAAAAAAAGTGCCTACTGACCTTTGGTGGTGCTTATTCCAATCATCTCTATGCCACCGCTGCAGCTGGCCAACGCTTTGGTATACCTACTATTGGCATCGTCCGTGGCGAAGCTGTGGAGCCACCTAATCCCACCATCCGATTTCTGCGAGCCTGCCAGATGAAGCTCCATTTTGTCAGTCGCCATGCTTATCGGCAAAAAACTGACTTGCTAGATCAGCTGGACCTTGATCTGACCGATTGCTACATTTTACCCGAGGGAGGTAGCAATCCATTGGCGATGAAAGGTTGTACAGAGCTGGTGGAAGAAACCAGAGAGCAATTGGCTTTCGTTCCAGAGGTATGGGCATTGGCCTGTGGTACGGGCGCTACACTTGCTGGGCTGATTGAGGGATTGGGGGGAACAGCTCAGGCTTTGGGTATAGCCGTTTTGCGCGATGCATCGCTGGGGGAACGAATTCAGTCGCTACTTTCTAGACCATTGACCGATAATTGGTCGCTTTGCTTGGATTATCACTTCGGGGGCTACGCCCGCTTTGATGAGGAATTAATACAGTGGATAAACGATTTTCGTCGGCAGTTTGGTATCCCTCTGGAGCCTTTATACACTGGAAAGCTCTTTTTTGGCCTGTTTGATTTGATCCAGCAGGGCTATTTTCCCGTTGGGACCACCATTTTAGCTGTTCATACAGGTGGTTTACAAGGTATTATCGGTTTTAATGAGCGATTTGGTCCCTTGATTGAAAACTGAGGGAGGCGTCCCCCTTATGGCGTCACTCGATTGCCATCTCTATACTTCACCAGGAAAGCATCTGGAAATCCATTTTGGCGAACGGTTGCTAAAGCGCTCAGTGCTTCTTGCCGTGTAAAAAATTCGGCTAGCAGTACACGGGTCCAACCTTTTCCGATGAGGTATTCCGTATCTAAACGCCCCATTTCCTGTATCCGTTTGAAAAGGGGATCATAAGGATTGTATTGAATGACTGAAGCAAACTGCACCTTGTAGTAAACGCCTTCGTGTTTAGGCGTATATTGAATATAGGGCAATCGCGAGGTAGGCGTTTGGGCGGGGGCAGCAGTGTTTTGGGGACGAGGTCTCTCTCTTGTGACTTCCCTGTTTTGGCTACTTCTAACCCTGGTTTTCTCCAAATTTTCATAAATCGGCTGGCCAGGCTCTCTACTAGCTACTGTGGTAGACAGCACCATGTAGAAGTCTTTTTCCTGTAGGGCCAATTCCCGATCATCATAGGTATCAAAGGGATACTCAGCAGTTTGGTAGCCTGCCTTACTGACTTCCAGACGATAAGTCTTGCCAGCGATGAGATCAAAAGTATATTGGCCATTATCGCTCATGTGTATTTTTAGGAGCCGCTCTTGCCCATTATCCATTTGCTCATAAAGCGCAATTTCTGAGGCAATGACTTCTTTATTTTCTTTTTGATCGATGACTTTTCCCTTGATGGAGGCCATTTGCTCCTTGGGATAAAACATAAAGATATCCTCATGGGTTGTCACAATCTTATCCAGACCATACAAGCGATTGGAAACCAAATAGCCTCGATCTACATTGGCCAATAGGTTGTAGTAATAATCGTCGGCACTAGAATTGATGGGCGAACCCATATTGCTGGGCTTAGACCAATTTTCCTGATGTCCTTGTGAAGAGAAGACATCAAAACCACCTAGATTA
>JBCBDH010000161.1:0-10556 GCA_038529855.1 Bacteroidota bacterium
AATTGACTAAATACAGACTAAATATATTCAAACTCCTTTTCCAAACCGCCAATAGCCACCTTAAAACGCCCTTTCTCCGTCTGCCACTTAAGATCATATCCCACAAAGGCGAGATCTTTTATTTGAATGTGAAAGACCAAGTCCCTGGTCTCCCCTGCCGCTAGTTCCACCTTCTCAAATCTCCGCAGGCGCCGTACTGGCGGGCTGATACTGGCATACAAATCACTGATGTACAATAGGACCACTTCCTTAGCAGTTCGATCCCCCGTATTCTGCAATTTAACATGAATATCAAGTCTTTCCTCCTCCTTTATTTTCTCCTGGCTTAGCGCCAGATCGCTGTAGACAAACGCTGTATAGGTCAGGCCATGGCCAAACTCATACAAGGGCTTATAAGCAGGTGGCATTCCCTGAATCCCTTCTACCTCAGAGTGTTTGTGATCGTAATTTTCCAAGGCATTACTGGCGCGAGGATAGGTAATGGGCAGTTTGGCGGAAGGGCTGACTTCTCCCAACAATACATCAGCTATCGCTTGACCTCCTTCATTGCCTGGATAAAAAGCGGTGAGGACGGCTTTGGCTTGACTTGCGATGTCTGTAATGATTCTTGGGCGACCTTGCAGACAGAGTAGAATGACGGGTTTACCAGTAGCCAAAAGAGCAGTCGCCAATTCTTGTTGGGCTTTGGGCAGGTCCAAATCGGCTATATTTCCAGGGAATTCCGTATAGGAGGCTTCCCCCAAACAAAGCAGGATGGCCTCTACCCCATTAGCAGCCTCCACAGCTGCCTGTACGTCAATAGGCGCTTCAAAGGTACTACCTGGCACATAGGTTAAGTGCGCTCCCAATCGCTGTTTGAGCGCCTGATAAACCGTTGCATATTGATCTTTATACTGGTCGGTCTGCTCGCCTTGCCAAGTATAGGTCCAGCCCCCATTTAGGCTCCGCAAAGAATCAGCTGTTGGACCACAGACCAAAAGTCGAGTCTCCTTAGCCAGGGGGAGTATGGAGTCGTTTTTGAGTAGGATAATGGATTCCTGGGCAGCTTGTCGATTTTTCTGTCGAAAAGCTTCACAGGCAAAATCTGGAAAATGGCTAATGGCTTGGTAGCTCTTTTCAAATAGGCCCAAATCCATTTTGAGCTGTAAGATTCGACGTACGGACTCGTCGATCCGCGATTCAGACAGTTGCCCTTCCTCTACCAATTCTCTCAGGAGTACTGGAAACTCTAAATCTGTTGGCACCATGCTCATATCCACCCCAGCCTCAATCGCCAGGCGAATGGCTTCCTTGTAGGAATCAGCTACGCGATGACGCGTATATAGATAGTGAATGTCTTCCCAATCCGTCACAGCTACCCCTTTAAAACCCAACTCATTGCGCAAAACTTCTGTCAGCAGAAAATGGCTGGCATGAACGGGAACACCGTTGACTTCGCCAGAATTGATCATAATGGTAGCTGCGCCAGCAGCGATGGCAGCTTGAAAAGCGGGGAGGTAATACTCGCGCAGTTGGCGCTCTGGAATCCAGGCAGGTGTTCTGTCGCGCCCTGTGATGGGCATCCCATAGCCCGTGTAGTGTTTTAAGCAGGCGGCTACGCGAAAGTCATCGCCAATGTCCTCTCCTTGAAAGCCCTTTAGCATGGCCAGTCCCATCTGTGTACTCAGATGGACATCTTCCCCAAAGGTCTCCCAAATTCGTGGCCAGAGGGCATTGCGCCCAAGATCAAGTACGGGAGAGAAATTCCAGGGGATGGCGGAGGCGCGGGTTTCGTAAGCGGTAATCTGTGCTAATTCTTCAACCTTGGCCAAATTCCAAGTAGAGGCTAGGGCCAATTGCTGAGGGTACAAGGTACTACCTTGTGTATAGTTGGTGCCATGGATCGCATCAATTCCATATAAAACAGGAATCTTTAAGCGATTCTCACTTGCTCTTTCCTGAATGGCCCCTATGATCTCATGCCAGTTTTCGAGGCTTGCTGCTGATGCCCCAACATTGAGAATGGAACCTACTTGATGGGTGCCAATGACGGCTTCCAATTTTTCTGGGACAATTTTTCTGGGCTCTTTTACCTTATAGGCTTCTCCCTCACAGACCATATCGACCGTCAGTTGGGTCATCTGGCCTACCTTTTCCTGCAAGGTCATTTGGGAAAGGAGCGCTTCGACTTTATCGTTCATTTGATTTGTTTGCTGGTTTTGTTTTGATGATGTGGCATTTCAGGCATATCAAAGGCCACATTTAGCTCATCAATTTCGCTCGAATGTAGGAAATTATCCAAGAAAATGGGGGCTTTTGGAGCGAATTTGATCAAATTCGCTGCTTAAGGAATTTTTGGTAATTTAGCTGCAATGGACAACTTAGATGCTATACAGATCAACTTCAATCCTGATCAACTACTGTTTTTGAATATTTGCCTGGCCTTTTTGATGTTTGGCGTAGCCCTGGATATTCGTCGAAGTGACTTCGAATACGTTATTCGCAATCCCAAAGCCCCCTTGATTGGCTTGTGCTCTCAGTTGATTTTATTGCCTACTTTGACCATTACCTTGATCTATTTGTTGGAGCCGCCTATTAGCTTGGCCATTGGGATGGTTTTGCTGAGTGTATGTCCAGGGGGAAATGTGTCCAATTTTATGGTGCATTTGGCTAGGGCCAATGCGGCTTTGTCGGTTTCTTTGACCTCTATTGTTACGCTTTCTTCTATCATCGTTACTCCGCTTAGTTTTGGTCTTTGGAGCTCTTTGATCCCTGGCGTGGAGAATTTTGCCCAGGAGATTGCTGTCAATCCTGCTGATATGTTCAAGACCATCTTCACCCTGATCGTTATACCACTGAGTTTAGGAATGGGGCTCAATCATTATTATCCCGCATTTACTGACCGCATTCGAAAACCAGTGAAGTGGTTTTCTATTTTGATCTTTTTGGGATTTGTCGTTGCAGCTAGTTTAAACAACCTTGATAATATCATCAATTATCTTGGTGTGGTTTTTAGTATCGTTATGATCCACAATGGCTGTAGCTTTTTGATGGGCTATCATTTTGCCCGATTCAATGGCTTACCCTTAAGTGATACCCGCGCTATTGCCATCGAAACGGGCATCCAAAACTCTGGTCTGGCCTTGATCATCATTTTCAATTTCTTTGATGGACAAGGGGGAATGGCCATGATTGCTGCCTGGTGGGGCATTTGGCATTTGGTCGTTGGCTTTTTCTTGGCCACCCTTTGGAGCAAACAACCCAATCGCGCTTGGAGCTGGCGCTCACTGAATCTGACAAAGAGCTAGTTGGTAGCCATCGAAGACAAGCTGATTAGTCTTGATTTTTTTGATAAATCCGAGCTTCCCAAGGGCCCAATTGCTGATGATCGCTGACAACAGACTCCTCATTATGCATAAGCAGTGTCCAATCCCTTGCCTGGCTACCCTCCCAGGGTATTGCACAAGCCTCCTCTGAAAAGTTGAGTACGATGTAGAAATGAGCGGCTTCATCAAAGCGATGATAAGCAAAAAGCTGTTCGTGTTCAGGTTGGACGATGCGATAATCTCCATAAATCAGCGTGGGGCGCTGTTTGCGGAATTGCAGCATATTTTTATAGTAGTAAAAAACAGAATTGGGATCAGCGAGTGCCGCTTCGACATTGATTTGAGGATAATTGGGATTGACCTTTATCCAGGGGGTGCCGCTGGTAAATCCTGCATGCGCTTGGGCATTCCACTGAATGGGCGTTCGAACATTGTCGCGGCCCTGTTGGTGGACTTTTTTGAGGCCAATTTCCAAATCCCCTCCTGTGGCTTCCAATTCTTTGAAGTAATTAAGCGTTTCGACATCTCGATAGTCTGCTTTGTCTGAAAAAGCAACATTGGTCATTCCAATTTCGCTACCTTGGTAAATTGAAGGGGTTCCTCTTAAGCTAAGGAGAAGTGTAGCCAATAATTTAGCTGCTTTTTCCCGATAGATGCCATCATGGCCAAAACGAGAGATCATCCTTGGAAAATCGTGATTATCCAGAAAAATATTGATCCAACCTTCTTCGCCAATGGCTTTATGCCACTCCGTGAATACCCTTTTGAATTTAGGCAAAGGACAATCGACAATATCAAACTTTCCCCCCTCTCCATGATCGATGAACATATGACCGAAATGAAAGATCATATGCAGTTCCTTACGATCTTCACCAACATAGAGATTGGCCAGTTCTTTTGTAATACCAGGCCCCTCTCCTACCGTCGTGATATCATAGTGCTGAATGACCTCGCGGTGCATCTCTTGCAAAAATTCATGTACGCGTGGCCCATTGGCATACCAATCAATAATGACCTGATTAAAATCACTAAAATCAGCATCAGGAAAATCCAAGTACTTGCTAATCAGCGGAATCACATCCATCCGAAAACCATCTACCCCCTTATCCAGCCAAAAACGCATCAAGCGATAAACCTCTTCTCGAACACGGGGATTTTCCCAGTTTAAATCGGGCTGTTTCTTTGTGAACAAGTGGAGATAGTAAGCCTGCCTTTTTTCATCGTATTCCCAAGCCTCTCCACCAAAAAAGGACATCCAATTATTGGGTTTTTCCTTTTTCCAAAAATAATAATCGCTGTAGGGATTATCCGCTGATTGTCGCGATTGTTGAAACCACTCGTGTTCATCTGAGGTGTGGTTGACCACCAAGTCCATCAACAACTTCATACCTCGCTGGTGAATACCTTCGAGCAATTCATCAAAATCAGCCATGTTGCCAAACTCCTCCATGATCTTGTAATAATCGCTAATGTCATAGCCATTATCGTCATTGGGAGAGCGATAGATAGGGCTCAGCCACAAGATGTCAATCCCCAGACTTTGGAGATAGTCCAATTCTGATATAATACCCCTCAAATCGCCAATACCATCGCCATTACTGTCTTTAAAGCTACGGGGATAAATTTGATAGATAACCCCTTCTTTCCACCAGTTTTTCGTCATGTTCGATTTATTTTTTTTCAAGGATGCCAAAGAGTTCATTGCCTGCTCTTGGGGCAATTGAATTGTAGGCTTTATCAAAGCTTTTCACCTTGAAATAGGGTTCAAAATAGCCCAAATACTCTTCCTTACTACCTCCAAAAGGGCGTTTCTCCATATCCCCCGTCAAGGGCATATCAAACCAGAGACCAACCAATTTTCCTCCATCCCCTAATAGCGCCGCTACTTTGGCTGCATAGGCCATTCGATTGACCTGGGTAGGTGGAAAAGAGCAGAAAAAAGTTTGTTCGATAATAAGATCATACTGACCTTGATGCTCAAAGAAATTGGCGTGGATCAGTTGATCATTGGGAAAGTCGCCAACCCTTGCTTTAAAATTCTCTAAAGGATCTAAAGCAATATCCAGAATATGGACCCCACTAAAGCCATTGCGAAATAGGTACTCTGCCTCATAGGCATTGCCTGCCCCAGGGATGAGGATAGATAAGTCCTTATTTTCTAATTGATCAATATAAGTTTTAATGGGGGTAGAAGGATAACCAATATCCCAACCAGTTCGCGCTTCGCGGTAGCGCGAAGCCCAATAATTATTCTCTGTTGGCGTATCGTGAACGGAAGACATAGCTCGCTTTTATATGGAGGCGAAGATAGGCGAAAAAATGATGGAATAAAAAGGGGATGATCTTAGTAAGATTCGTGATCACAAGAGAAGTACAGCGATTATAAACGCTCAATTTGTGTTTTGGTTAAACCCGTGTATTTAATGATGCGCTCCAATGGTTCTCCATCTTTTTTCATCTGGATGGCAATTTCTAGGTTTCGTTTATCAGCACCTTGCTCCATGCCTTGTTCAAAACCCTGCTCAAAACCTTCTAAAAGTCCTTCCTGCTTGGAAGTATCTACCACATTTTTAAGGTCCCTGTAGTATTTTAAGCTTTCTTCGTAAGCTTCTTTTTCCAACTGTGTAAACTTAGCGATTTCAGCTGCCTCAAATAATTTGGTAAATATTTTATCCTGCAGCTTTTGAGGACGATCTTGCAATCTAGATAAATGTCTAAAAACATAAAGCCATTTATCAAACTGCGTTTCTAGCTCCTCTTCGCTTTTTTTGAACTTTGGTAATTCGATATAGATAAACTTGAGTTTATCATAAAATACTTCGCATCGTTGGTTTTTTAGTTCCACCAGATGGACTAATACTTCTTCTTCTTTGTGGTCATCAAATATAAAATCAAGGATTCCAATAGTGTAGACAGGTTCTAGTTGATAGTCCCAATCCCCTTTTTTAGCTTTTTCTTGAATGGGGAAGGAAGCGTAGTAGATGCTTCTATCTTTAAAGTAGTTTTGCTTGGCTTTTTGTATTTCGACGATAAACCGCTCGCCTGTTTTAGCGATACAGTAGAGATCAAAAATAGCCTTTCGATCCATGTCTAAACTGCCGAGATGCTCATTTCTCGAATAGCTCAGATCATCGATTTGATGCTTCTCAGGAAGTACCTGATTCAAGAAATCAATCAAGAGGACCTTATTGGGTTCCGTTCCAAATAGCTTTTTAAACCCAAAGTCTGTAAGTGGATTAATATATCTGTCTTTCAGCATAGTTTTATAGTCATATACTTATCCAAACACTAAAATACGCATTTTACCTTTAGAACGCGTATCAATCAAAACTTCAGATACCAAAAGGGATTATATCCTTCTCTTTCCTACTCAAGGACTATAGCCTGTACAAAGGCAGTGGGTACTTTTGGCGATGACCTTTGATTTTTAAAATGGCCAAGATGAAAAGAACTGGTTAATGATTTCTTTTTTCTAGAACATTTTGTAGATGGGCAAAGCTTCTTTCGGTAGCATTTTGTTTATTTTTTCAGACTTTGCATGAAATTGTTTTGAATATGTAGGAAAGTTTTATACATTTGGTTCACCCTTTCTTAGAACGATACAGTAGGTTACCCTACTTTGAGATGATTTATAGTTCTAAATCATTTCAAATCCACAAGCAGCGTCGCGAATGAATTTGAGCTGATTACAGCTCATTGAAGATGGATGGCACCTACTCTACATTCGTGTAACTAATCATAATTCTATTTTTTTATAACCAAAAACGCCACACATGCTTAGAACCTTACTCTTTGGAGCATTATGCCTCCTTTGGACTAACTTCCTTATCGCCCAAAACAATGATTACTACTGGGCAGACAACAACCGATTAGAACTGACCGCTAGCAGTACACATTTTATCGTAACTGCTGATGCGCCTATTACACTCACAAGCGTCAAACCAGGAAATATTAAAAAATATGAAAGTTGGGCACATAAGCCTTACGCAGTCGTAGAATTAGAGAGCGCAACAACTTCCGAGGCACTAATCGCCCGATTGGGCTTGAATGCCGCTGACGTAAAGGTGAGCCCTGGTTATGCCCTTTCTGATGGCTTCATCATTTACCCTACTCCCACAATCGTCGCTCAACTGATTGACAAGACGGATGAAGAGGCGATGGAAAACATCGTAAGCAAGTTTGGAATGAAGTCCATAACGAAGAAATTCGGAACTTATCGAATCCAACTAGACGATGTAAACCAAGTCATCGCAGCAGCTAATAGATTGCAAGAGAGTGGTTTATTCCTTTTCGCTCAACCTGACTTTTATGCTCCCATTGAGCGATTCCAAATCAATGATCCGCTTTTCAGCCAACAGTTTCAGATGAATAACACGGGTCAAACAATTGATGGTGTTACTGGTGCTAATGATGCAGATTGTAATGCCTTAGAGGCTTGGAATATTTCTCTTGGCTC
Source organism: Bacteroidota bacterium (assembly GCA_038529855.1). Classification (GTDB taxonomy): domain Bacteria; phylum Bacteroidota; class Bacteroidia; order Chitinophagales; family Saprospiraceae; genus JBCBDH01. The sequence continues at coordinate 7,762 of JBCBDH010000161.1, forward strand.
ATCTACTACTACAGTAGCCGTAATTGATGACGGTATGGAAGACCACGAAGACTTAAATAATAGCTCTGGACAAAGCCGTTATACCGCTGGTTTTAGTCCCGCAAATAATGGCAATGGTGATGCCATCAGTGGTAGCGATCACGGGGTAGCCTGTGCTGGATCTATTACAGCAAGCCACAATAACTTGGGAGTGAGAGGTGTAGCACCTTTAGCCAACATTATATCTGTTAATATCTTTGTTGGGGGAGAATCAACTCAGGATATTGCAGACGGAATCACCTGGGCTAGCAACCAAGGTGCTGACGTAATGAGTAATAGCTGGGGATATACTTCTTGTACGATAAGCTTTTCTAATATCAATAATGCAATCGCAACGGCCAACTCTAGCGGTCGTGGAGGTCTGGGATGTGTAATCGTTTTTGCTTCTGGTAATGGTTATAAAAGCTGTGTAGATTATCCAGCCAACAATGCCAATGTAATTGCAGTAGGAGCCTTTGCCAATACAGGTATTCGCTCTGCTTATTCCAATTATGGTCCTGCACTCGATATTATGGCTCCTTCTAATAATGTGGGTGGCCCTGGCGCTGGCGTACGTACGACAGACCGTATGGGTGGTCCAGGCTATAATAGTACGAATTATACCTCTTCTTTTGGAGGAACTTCTTCTGCTTGCCCAGTAGTAGCTGGTGTAGCTACACTGGTTTTGGGATACAATCCTGCCTTAACTTCTACAGAAGTGAAAAATATCCTCTATTCTACTGCCATTGACATGGGACCAACAGGTAATGATAATGAATATGCGAATGGTCGAGTCAATGCGCTTGGTGCGCTCCAGGCTGCTGGTGGCGGCGGTGGTCCAACTTGTACAGATGGTATCCAGAATGGACAGGAAACTGGAGTAGACTGTGGTGGCCCTGTATGCCCAAGCTGTCCTCCTGGTTGTAATGGAACGGAAGTGACATTGACGATTACCTTGGATAACTATCCAGAGGAAACCAGTTGGGAAATCACGGATGTAGGTGGTGCGCTTATTGCTAGTGGTGGTACCTATGGCAGTTTCCCTGATGGCTCTACAATTACAGAAAATATCTGTTTAGTAGATAATTGCTATACCTTTACCATTTTCGATAGCTATGGCGATGGAATTTGCTGTACCTATGGAAGCGGCTCTTACTCCCTTACTAATGGAGGTACTGTATTAGCCAGTGGTGGTGTTTTTGGAAGTAGCGAAGCGACCGACTTTTGTATTGGTGGCGGTGGTGGTTCAGATACTACCCCTCCTAGTCAACCAACGAATCTAACCGTAAGTAACGAGCAAGATACACAGGTTAGCTTATCTTGGAATGCTTCTACAGACAATGTCGGGGTCACTGGCTATGAAATATTTGTAGATGGTACGGCCATAGGCACGGTAGCAGGAACCTCAGCTAATGTCACTGGACTTTCTGTTTGTACGACTTACAGCTTTGGCGTTCGGGCACTAGATGCTGCTGGTAATGCTTCTGGAATCGCCACTGCATCAGGAACCACTACTGGTTGTTCAGGTGGTGGAACACCTTTCACAGAAGCTTACTACTTTGAAACTGGTTTTGATGGCTGGGCTGATGGTGGTTCTGATTGTGCGCGATACAATGGGTCTCGCTCCTGGGAAGGCTCTTATTCCATTCGCATACGAGACAATAGCGGTGTTGCTTCTTCTATGACTTCTCCATCCTACAATCTTGCTGGACTGGGAAGTGTAGAAATTAGTTTCTACTTCTATCCAAATAGTATGGAAAACGGAGAAGATTTTTGGGTGCGGTATAATGATGGATCAGGCTGGCAAACCGTAGCAACCTACGCTAGTGGGACCAGTTTTACGAATAATTCCTTTTATTCAGCAACCGTCACTTTAGATGCGGCTTCTTTTAACCTAACGGATGGTGCTCAATTCCGCTTTCAGTGTGATGCCAGTGCCAATGCCGACCGGATTTATATTGATGAAGTTGTCGTAACTGGATCTGCGGTATCTGGATCTGCCGTAGGACCAATCGTTACTATTGAGGAAATACCTGTTCTCCAAACCTTTGGCGAAGAGGATATCGAAGAAGAAGATATAAAACTTTTCCCAAACCCTGCCTCAGGTCTAGTTTCGGTTAGTATTGCCGAGGAAATTAAGCAGATCATTATCTTTAGTATCCAAGGCAAGGAAATGTTCCGTCGTACCTATGAAGGGATGGATCAAACCAATATTGACGTCAGTCAATTACCTGTAGGAGCTTACTTGATCAGTATCCAAACAGAGGAAGAACTGATCAGTAAACGACTGATTATTCATCGCTAGTTATAGCAAGTAAGCTCTAGCGGTTAAAAAATCCCTGTCTCTAGGCAATAGAAGACAGGGATTTTTTCTTTGGGTGGATATTGTACTCAAAATAAACTAGGCAAAGACATAGAAAAGACAATAATCAATAGGAAGAAACCCACCAGCATTGCATTCTCTCGAGTGGCAAATTCTAGCTGTGGCAATTCCAATCGGGCTTTTACCTGAGCTGAATCGCCCTGGATGAGGCTGATCAAATAAGCCACTACGAAAGTGACGATTGCACCAATAAAATTCCACCAAATCCAAAAGATGGGAATACCCATCGTCCAGATTAACAAATTAATCGCCACACCAGTCAATAGGCCAATGTTAACCCCCAAAGTACTTACCCGATTGGACAAAATGGCCATGATAAAGGTAGCGACGATAGGACCGTAAAAGGCGGAACCTACTTTATTGATGGCTTCTATTACCGTATCTGCTATGTTGC
>JBCBDH010000162.1:0-10545 GCA_038529855.1 Bacteroidota bacterium
GCATAATGGACAGGTCCCTCCTAGGACCTGGCCTGCTATGCTAATTTGCTTTCGTGTTTAATAGCTAGGTAGCGGGTACTTTTACTTTAGCGGCCTTTCTTCTTGACTTGCCTCGTCTAATTCTAGTTGTAGATTCGAGATAAGCCTTGGCTGTTGGGGACTGTAATAAATTGAAAAGGATTTCTTTGGCTCTGAAGAGTTGTGCCTTAACGGTACCCAAAGGAATATTCAACTCCTTCGCAATTTCGTCGTAGCTAAGTTCTTCAAAGAACCGCAACTCGATCATCAAGCGATATTTGAGGTTGAGTTTTCCAAGGGTGCTGCGCATGAGTTTAACCCGTTGTTTGCGGATAAAGCGCTCCTCGGGATTAAGCGCACCAGAGCGAATGTTGCTGGAGTAATCGTGATCGCCATTGGGTTCAATGGGATCGTCGATTGATAATAGGTGTAGGCGTTTCTTGCGAATGTAATCGATGCAATTATTGATCGCAATTTTAAAAAGCCAAGTACTGAAAGCATATCGAGGTGCGTAGCTTGGCAGCTTATTAAAAGCTTTGCCAAAGGCTTCCAGTGTTAAATCATCGGCGTCTTCCCGGTTATTGACCATCTTTAGCATCATGTGAAATATGGAACTCCGATAGCGTTCCATCAGGATGGCGTAGGCGCGTTGGTCGCCATCAATGGCTCTTAGCACCAATTCGTAATCTTCTTGTGCACGGGGAGATAAGTTTGTTGCAGTTTTTACTTTTGCTTCCATTTATGAGTGTTTCCAGTGAATAAAGTGTGGGCGAAAAGCATATAATAGATCACCAGTGATACATCCAATACCGGAATCCAGGGCAAAAGATCTTCTTCGTGAAACTTTTTTAGGACTGAGCGGTATACTATGATAATGACCGATAATCTGGCTATATACAATAAGCCAACAAACATTGTGCTAATTTTTAAAATGAGCACGATCCCTCCGAAATAGTGTAAAAAGTGACTTAGCGCGAGCAGGCTTAAAAGCATTTGGTGTAAGGGGTGGTAGTATTTCCCGGTTGTGTAGTGACGCGCTTTTTGCCTGTAGTAAGCCGACCAATCGCTTGCCGGCTCGGAATAAGTGAATGCGGATTGCTTAATCACTATCCCAGTGTTTTCCCGCGTAGCAACTGCACTGACGAACAAGTCATCATCGCCTGATGCAATATGACGATGTCGTCGAAAGCCGTCGCTTTGTCGGAATAGTGATTTCTTATAGATCAGGTTGCGGCCTACACCCATGTATGGGTAGCCCGCTAGGGCAAAGGAGAAATATTGAGTAGCGGTATAAACTGTTTCAAAGCGGATGAACCGATTGAGCCATCCCGGGTGCTTTAAATAAGGAGAATAACCTAATCCAATAGCTACCGGTTCTCTAATGATTTGTTGCATCTCTCTAAGCCAGTCCTCGCTGTGGGGGAAGCAATCAGCATCCGTTAATAAAAGGATATCATTTTTTGCGACCTCGATCCCTCTTGCCAATGCATATTTCTTTCCGGGTTGATCCAGAGGCTTATGCATTACCTTACAGACACGCAATATAGGATATTTAATATTAAAATTCAATAATATGTTTTCGGTCTCGTCTTCTGATTGATCGTTTACGACAATGACCTCAAAGGAACGGTAGTTTTGATTTAGAATACGGGGCAGATTTTTTTTGAGATTTTCAGCTTCATTTCGAGCACAGATAATGATGGAAATGGGGGGCATTTGGTCCTCTTTTTGGTCAGATGCGGAATAAGAAGCCAAACGCGAAAATAGCACCAGCCAATAGACTAATTGGATGATACTCGAAATAACAAAAACCCACCAAATGAATTGAATCAGCAAAACAATCGTTTTAGACTAAAAAGAATAAAAGTAAGCAAATCATTGTTTTGCAGGCGATCAAGCGGGAGTGATGTGAGGATTTTACCCTATGCTTTTAAGATTCCACTTTGAGATTCTTGTAATGCTTTGGAGAGTAATAGCCGGTCGGCAACCAGTTCTTGCTGCTTGCTTTTTGCCAATTGCCGAAATCGCCAATGCCGAAAAAAGGAGCGAGCATAAGCCAGGTACCACCAAGCAAATAGAGCACTCAAGATAATACTTAGTAAATAAGCTAGGGTGATCCAAATCTGCCCAAAGTAATAGTGAACTAAAAATAGTTGTAGGCCGTAAAAAAGGGGATAACAGACAAAGGACCCTGAGAGTAGTTTGACCGTTGCTTTATAACCTGGATAATAAGGCCACCAGGCACCCAGGAAGCCAGGGATACTATTGGCCAAAACATTATTTAAAAAGCCATAGATAAATAAGGGTAATCCAAGTAATAGGATCAAAGCATCTTTCCCCAATTGAGTAGCGGAAGAAGACTGTTGGCCACTGAATACCGCAGCATCTTCCAAACTAAGCGATTCGAGCTGATGAAAGTAATGATGGGCCTTTTCTTTTAGCTGATTGAATTGTTGATCGTCAGTTTGTTGCCATGTTTTGATCTTTTCAAGGATGGTCTTTGATCGGAGATAGGTTTTATCAACAGGAAGGTACTTCTCGCTGGCAGCAATTGTTTCTAGTTTTTCCAAAAACGCTTCTTCTTCCTTATCTATGGTATCGACTACCAATTGTTCCAGCTGTTTCTTGACCTCATCAGTAAGTTGTCGGACAGCTGGGAATTGATCTTCTTCGTAGGCGGATTGATAGTCTGCTACATCAATGGGCTCCCCAACATGGATCAGGATTCGGCTTCTAAAATTGCTGTAATGGCTATAATTTAAGCCTACAGGCAAGATTTTTAAGCCCAGTTTAAAATCTTTTTTGCTTGCTGCGCTTAGCGCAATGCGAGCTGGTCCCGTTTTCAAAGGGCCAATGCCGCGAATCAATTGGCTCGTCCCTTGCGGAGCGATAAAGATAGCTCCCCCTCCCCCCAAAAATTCATCACATTGTTTAAAACTTTCACGATTACTGATTCTGGGGTCCTTGGCATCTATCTTTCGCTGGACGGGGATGCAGTAGAAATTGCCAAAAAACCATCGGCCAATGGCTGATTTGAACATTCCTGCATTAACTACAAAGAATACGTATTTCTTAGCTCTACTGGCTACTTGAAGTGGGTCGATTAGCGTACTGGGGTGATTACAGACGACCAAAGCTGGATAATCAAAGTGCAGTCCCTTTCGATTGATGAACTTTGTCTCTTCATAAAAGATCCAAAAGGACATCTTGATCAGGGTTCTACAAGTCGAGTAAAAGGATTTTAAAAATAGGTTCATCGCTGCTGCTAATCAAATTAAGCCTTGAAGTTAAGGAGAAAATCTCGAATGTCTTGATCAAATCTTGGACCATCAGCATCGTGAAAAGCGACCGTAACAGGCAAGACAAAAATAGGGAGCTTTTGCTCAATAATAAAGTCTCTATGGACCAATAACCGCATAGCATCTTTTTCTGTAGTCAAAATGATTTTGCGATCGGATTCGATCTTTTGAAAAGTCTGTGCTAAATGGCCAATATCAAACTTAGTAAAAGTATGATGATCTTCATATTCCAGGGTTTTCACTTCTTGAACCTGAGGATAGAGATAGTCCAGTAAATATTTAGTACCTGCTATGGCACAAATGAGCAAAACATCCATTTTGGCGTCAAGTAGCCTTTGCTTTTTAGGGTCTAACAGTAAATAAGGTGGGCGATAGCGATAGTAGGAAAAGTAGAGTTTTTGATGTGCATAAGGTTGGATTTCTTGCCGAAAAGCAGCTCTTTCCTCGTCGCTAATTTGGTTGGGACATTTGCTGACAATAATCATATCTGCTCGACGATAAGCAGAGCGCCATTCGCGAAGCCGCCCAGAGGGTAGTAGGAAATCACGAGTGAAGGGCCGTCCGTATTCCGTCAATAAGATATTCAGTCCTGGTTTGACGGAAAGATGTTGGAAGGCATCATCCAGCAAGATGACCTGGGTATTGGGGGCTTTGAGCAGGATGCGAGGGATGGCAAAGGCACGGCTTTCGCATACACTAACCAAAATATCCGGAAATTTTTGTTTGAATTGCATGGGTTCATCCCCTACTTGCAAGGCATTATGATGGAGTTCGACTGGCAAAAAGCCTTTGGTCTTGCGTTTGTAGCCTCGACTGAGCGTAGCGATGTAGAGATAGTCTTTTAGCAATCGGATCAGGTATTCGATATGCGGACTTTTACCCGCTCCTCCAATAGATAAATTTCCCACAGCAATTACAGGCAGATCAAATTCGATACCTTTGAGTAATTCCTTGCGATATAAGAAATCACGCATACTTACCCCAAAACCGTAAAGCAGGGAGAAAGGAGCTAAAAGCAGTTGTAAAAGTTTATTCTGAATCATTATTTCAACAAAAGTACTATTCGTCTGCTAAAAAGTGAACAGGCTATTTGAATTGTCGTATCTTGCCTCAAGCAAACACATAGAACCGCTTATAGGTTTTCTTCTCCATCTAGCTCCTGATACCAAATGCCAAATAACTAGCCTCATTTCATAACTAGCTAAAGGAAGAAAGATGAAAGCAATGATTCTGGCGGCCGGCTTGGGTACGCGCCTTAGACCCCTGACCAATGAACGACCCAAGGCATTGGTAGAAATAGATGGCCGCCCGCTTTTAGATATCCTCATCCAAAAGCTTATCCAAAATAATTTTCAGGAGCTAATCATCAACGTACATCACTTTGCGGATCAAATTACCCAATTTTTAGCCCAAAAATCCAAATATGGCATTCGGATCGAAATCTCTGATGAGCGTGATCAATTACTGGATACAGGAGGTGCCTTGAAGAAAGCCGCCTGGTTTTTTGACGATCAACAACCCTTTTTACTTTGCAATACGGATATCATCTCTGATTTGGACTTTCGCCACTTTTACCAAAATCATCTGGAGAACGATGCTATTGCTACCTTGGCCACCCGTCAGCGCCTGACCTCTCGCTATCTGATTTTTGATCTGAAGGAGCAACTTTGTGGTTGGACCAATGTGAAGACGGGGGAAGTGAAAATGCTGCGCCATGGAGCCCAGCGTATGCAGCTCCTCGCCTTTAGTGGTATTCACGTCATTAGCCCGCGTTTATTCGAATTTATGCCTAAAGAAAAAGCGGTTTTTTCCATTATCGACACTTATTTAGAGGTTGCCTCTTCTCAAAAAACAATTCGCAGTTTTAGACATGATGAGGATGATTGGCTGGATGTAGGCAAAATGGAAAACCTCTCACAGGCATCCGTATTACTCGAAAAGCTTTCAGCTAAGCGCATTAAATAAGCATCGAAATAAGCACTTATTATTATCTTAGCGCCAAATCACGTCTACTGGAATTATTCAGTAACGAGACAAGGGGACAAACATACAACTATGAACAAACTGCCTATAGGAACTTTCGTTAATATGGCTACAGTGATTGGGGGCGGCCTGATTGGCTTGATGCTTCAACAAGTCTTTCCCGATAGTATACAATCCATTGTTTTACAAGCTGTGGGCTTAGGTGTATTGATCATTGGCTTGCAGATGAGTTTGAAGATGCAGGAGAGCATGATGATCATTTTCATCCTCAGCCTTATGCTAGGGGGCATCATTGGCGAATCCCTGGGCATTAAATCCTTTCTCGATCTTTGTGAGCTATGGATACGCAATAATTTCCAGGTAGGCCAACCGCGTTTCTCCGAAAGTCTCATTGCTGCCTTTATTTTGTTCTGTGCCAGCCCCATTACCATTGTTGGCGCAATAGAGGAGGGATTTCAAAATAAACGCGAACTGCTTTTGATCAAGTCAGTACTAGATGGTGTTACGGCCATCGCTATTGCCTCTAGTTATGGGGGCATTGGCGTTTTGGTTTCCGTTATTCCCATGTTGTTTATTCAGGGAGGTCTTACTTTATTAGCGGGAAAGGCCAAGCCGCTGTTTACCAAAGCCATTATTTCGCAAATTAGTGGTGTAGGAGGAGTCATACTCATTGCATTATCTATTAAGTTATTGGGGATGGCAGAAATTTTTGTTGCCAATTTGATTCCTGCCTTTCTGGTTTGTATTTTATTTACCTGGGGCTATACTCGACTAAAACTCAAGGTTTAAGCCCCCGTTTCCCACACATTAGTTGATGCCCAATGGCACATTGCATACAAGCTTTTTGCTCGCAGTAATGCTGTTTGAGCTGTAGTAGGGCCTGACTTTGCTGGGCATTGATGGCTTTGAGCCCTAAACTATTCCACTTTCTAATAATGTGATTATCCTCAGGAGGAAGGCTTTCTAATAGATGCAAGGCCAATTCTTTATAGCGCTCTTCAGATCGCAGATGCCCATACATAAAGAGTAGAGGAGCAATGGTATTGATGACCAATAGGCGAATCGTATGCTTGCCCAAGCTCTTTTTTCGCTTGACGGAGGGCTGATCAAATTGGTAATGATGATTCCAATAAGGCGAAAGCCGCAAGTCGAATATGGCTTCTATTTCCTTTGCATTTCTGATGGCTAGGATCTTATGAAAGAGATGTTCTGATTGAAAGATTAGGGCGGCCAATTGCGCAATTCGGATGGTGGGGAAGTTGGCGGGGCGAAGTCGAGAGAATTTCCAGCTTTCAGGAAGCAGTGCTTTTAGCTGGTACTTGTGCTGCAAAAAAGTATATTCTTTTTTGAGTTGATTGGGATAATCCTCCTCAAATTCTCCTAGCAACAAACCCGCTTGTCCAAAAAGCAGCGCTTCGATCTGCAAAAGATGGTGCTTGTGTTTTTGTAAAATGGCCAAGGGCAGTGAGCGAGCCAATTGCTCAAAGGGAGTCGTATTGACATATAGCCCCAGGCTGCGGGCGATGTGTTGGTAAAATACCTCTTCCCAATTATTGCGATGATACTCCAAAGTAGCCAAAAAAGTCTGGGTCCGCTTTTCCAGTCGCTCTACCATCAGTCGGTCCAGCCAAAGCTCTCTGCTAATTCCCTCCACCTTGGCGATATGGGCCTGACAAGGTATCCAATGGCTGTTTCCCAAGAGGACTTGATAATTGCCAATAAGACCTTTTGGGATGCGGTGTTTTAGTTCCAAGCAGGGAATGGATTGTCCATTTTGCTTTGTGATCCGTTTATCGTCTTCATAAACGACATGTAGGATGACATTATCATAGGCTTTATCGTTCTGGTGTTGGTGTTTCCACCAATCGGAAGAACGAAGGTGGATTTCCACATTTCCCACCCAAAGTTCTGCTCCGATTTGTATTCGGGCATGGAGAAAATCAGGGCCTGCATTTTTATTCCACTCGCCGAATTGGCGGATTTGGACGATTTGTCCATCAGTTGTTTTTAGCTGATGCCAGTTAAAGCTTCTGCTTCGCCAGACATAGTGTAAAAAATCTTCTTTCATGGTTCTGCGTTTGGTCAAAAAAAAGAGTAGACCTAATAGGACGCAGCGGGGTAGGAAATTCCATAAAAAAAGATGGACTTTTTTTCAAAAAAGAGTAAAAGGAGAAGGTTTAGGGCTGTTTGGGAGCGGATTTATCTTAATTTATCGAATTCGTTCTAGTATGCGAAAAGTATAGGGATGTTCATTTTTTTCATCTGGCTGATGAGGTTCTGAAGATAGTTCTTTCCATTTGCTCCAATCCATTTCAGGAAAAAGGACATCTCCAGGGGTTTCCAAATCTACATCAGTCAAGTACAGTCGATCCCAGTAAGGCATACTTATTTCATAAATTTGAGCACCGCCAATGATAAAAAGCTCCTCTTCGCCATTGGAACGAGCGAGTTCGATCCCCTTTTCGAGACTATTTACAACCAAACAATTAGAAACAATAAAGAAAGGATTGCGAGTCAGGATGACATTTGTCCGTTTGGGCAGCGGGCGACCAATAGAGTCATAGCATTTTCTACCCATCAAGATATGATGATTTAGCGTCGTCTTTTTAAAGTACTTCAAATCTGCAGGCAAGTACCAGGGAATGTCATTGTCTCTACCAATCACTCTGTTTTTGGCTATCGCCACAATGGCTGAAATAATCATGTGTTTATCAATTTAGCGCGAAAATAAGATTTGTTCCTAGTTTATACAATAGCTCTTTAGTAGCTAAGGTTTAGCAATTGATATTCAGGGAGGTTGATGAGTTCACGAATAAAGGTGGCGTAGCGCTGCATGGCTTTTTGGTCTTTTGCAGGAAGGGGGAAGTCAGAAGGGGGAGCAGTCTCAAATTGAGCAATGGGTAAAGTATAGAACGTCGCTTTTTGTTGCTCATCGCGATGAATATAGCGCCAAATGGGGATATAGCTACAGTCGCTTATTTGAGTAGTCCCATTTTTTTTACTCAGGTTTACGCGGAGCATCATTCCACCATCCGTATGGGTTTGTCTTTGGTTAGAGATAAAATTACCTAAGGAGTAGCTGATGAGCACCTGCCGATTCTCTTCTGGTACTTCTTTAATGACTACGGGCTGTACAACATGTGGATGACTCCCTACGATCAAATCTGCACCCCAATTAATAAGCTGTTGGGCCAAGGCTTCTTGTTCCTCACTAGCAGTCGTTCGGTATTCCTTCCCCCAATGCATCATCACGATAATGGCATCCGCCTCTAAATTGCGAGCCTCTGCCATATCTTTTTCCATCTGTTGAAGATCAATTTTATTGACAATGGTGGGAGCGATAGTTTTATTCTTATTAGTGCTAAAAGTATAATTCAAAAAAACGAGTTTAAACCCCGCTCTATATACAATGAGTGGATAATACAGATCGCGCTCTTCCTGACTCGTAAAGGTTCCAGTTTGGTAAAGGCCATTTTCGCGAAGTGCCTGTATGGTATGAATCAATCCATTTTTACCCCCATCATTAGCGTGATTATTGGAAGTAAAGATTAAATCAAAGCCCGCCTCGCGAAGCGCCTCTGCTAATGCATCAGGGCTTCGGAACATCGGAAATCCCCCATAGGGCGGTTTTCCTGGCAAGGTCAATTCCAAATTGCCAACAGCCAAATCAACTTCTTCAAGGATGGGTTTTACATATCGAAAACACTCCGTATAATCATAGCTTTGATCGGGGATGCGTTCGGCAGAGCGAATTTGGGGGCCGTGGCCCATGATGTCGCCAGCAAAGAGAAGTTGAAGCGAAAGGCTATCCTGTTGAGCTGCCAAATGAAAAGAAGAACAATAAAAGCAGCAGGTGCACAATAGAAATAGTAAACTACTAAGATCGTGGATGTGTGCTTTATCTGTTTGGGATAAGGACATCTGTGCTTACTGATTAGGGCTGGTCGTTTTTGTTTAAATAGTTTCTAATATAATAGAAATTAACGGGAGAAAACAAGGACTATCTCTGCTAAGGCAAATTCACCAAATCAGCATTCAACATCCTGGTTTCCAAATATTTTCGCGAGGGATCAATTTCCCCTCTCAGATACTGCTCAATCATCAGACTAGCGATTGGCGCTCCATAAGTCGCTCCCCAAATGCCGTGTTCTACATAGACAGCTATAGCAATTTTAGGGTTTTCTTTTGGGGCAAAGGCAAAGAAAACGGAGTGATCTTTTCCATGTGGATTTTGAGAGGTTCCCGTCTTACCACAAACACTAATTCCAGGGATTTGGGCCACAACTCCCGTTCCCCCCAAGACCACTTTTTCCATCCCATTGATCACTGGATCAAAGTAGGGCTTATCAATAGGGACTTCCTTTCGCTCCAGAAATTGTTCTGGGATTTCAAAGTCGCCATTTTTAAAACCTTTAAGTAGATGAGGGACATAAAAATAACCGCGATTGGCGATGATAGCCGCCAGATTAGCCATTTGAAGGGTCGTCATCTGGATTTCACCTTGCCCAATGCCAATGGACATAATGGTGGGGGAATACCAACTGCCCTTATTTCGAGGATACAGAAAATCGTAATAGGAAGAAGTTGGCACATTGCCAGCCTGCTCATTGGGAATATCGACGCCCATAGGCTGCCCCAGACCAAAGTCGTAGAGATAATTAACAAAAGTATCTAGACCAGGATGGGGATTGTAAAAACCATTTTTATCCACTAAATCTCGAAGGACCTGAAAGAAGTAGGCATTACAAGAATGCTGCATGGCGACCTCTACATTATAAGGATAGGGGTGAGCATGGCATTTGCGAACGGTACCGTTGTAGTAATAACCACTATTGCAGGTAATGCCTCGATTGGGGTCAAGAACACCTTCTTGCATAGCGACCAGGGCAACCACAGATTTAAAGATCGACCCTGGAGGATATTTAGCCATGACCGAGCGATCAAAAAAAGGCTTTAGAGAATCTTGTAATAAGGCATTAAAAGCAGCACCGCGATCGCGATTGATGGTCAGCAAATTGGGATCATAAGTAGGGGAGCTGATCATGGCTAAGATTTCTCCACTAGCGGGTTCGATGGCGACAATACTGCCCGTCTTATTGCGCATCAATTCTTCCCCATAACTTTGTAAGTCAATATCCAAGGAGCTAATCAGGTCTGCTCCCGAAATGGCCACAGAATCCAAACGTCCACCTTTGTAAGGTCCTACTTCCCGACCAAGGTTATCTTTGAGTACGAGTTTGGTTCC
>JBCBDH010000163.1:0-10217 GCA_038529855.1 Bacteroidota bacterium
TTTCATCAGCGAGCAAACCGCTTTGACCATGAGCTACCTCCGCAGGAATATCGCAGTGGCGGGTGGCAATGATGGGCATTCCACTGGCCTGTGCATCCAAAAGAACAATAGGAGCGCCACCTTCACAATCGCGATCTTCCGTATAGCAGCTTGGATGTATAAATACTTGGTAGTCTTGTAGACATTGGTGAAGCTGCTGGTAGTCGATAGCAGGGCGGATTTGAATGTGTTGGCTTAAAGCATTCGCTTTGATGTATTTCTCGACTTTCTCTTTTATGCCTTCCTCTCTTTCATCACCAATCAAGGTCAATCGCATATTGGGACAAGTCGTTAGCGCCTTTTCAAAAGCCTTAACTGTATAGATGTGTCCTTTCTTCCTTGTGAAAGAGGCCAATTGGAGCAAATCAAGCGAATGTGCAGATTTAGCTCTTTGGGTAAAAGGGATTTCCTGTGGCAATACGCCAAGTGGTTGAACAGCGACCTTTTCCGCCGCACAGCCCATTTGTACCAATAATTGCTGACCATGTGCGCCCTCACACAAAAACAGATCCGCTGCTTGAAAAAGCTTTTGGTAATGCGCTCGATATTTGGGATAGGTGAAGGGAAGTTTTTCATAATCCCATCCATAAAAGGAGACAATAAGGGGGCAGGAAAGTGTTTTTTTCAGGTCCAGAAAATGCCAGCCCGTATGGGCAAAATGGCAATGGAGCAAATCAATATTCTGTTGTTGAACATAAACTTGAAGCTGTTTTTTGAGATGCCCCCAAAACAAGCCTCCTATCTTGAGATAGACTTTAGTAAAAAAGCCACGCAGCTGCCTTTTGTTCTGGCTTCTACTCAACTCCTCAATAGCCCCATAGGGGTGTTCGACATAGCTAAACTGCTTACTGTAAAAGGGCGTTTTCAAATAATTCCGTGCAGCAATGTGAATATCAACATTGGGAATATGTCGAATCAGATTGTAGGACCAACTCTCCGTAGCTGGTAGATAGCGATCGAATAGATGCAGGACCTTTATTTGTTTAGTCATTTCTTCCCAACATTTTTTCTATCATCCCCCATACCTCTCCCCACTGCAAAGGTGCAAAAATCCGAAATAGCAACAAATAGAAAAGTCCTGAGGCCATGGCCGTCAATATCAGGCGAAGCCAATAGCCCTGTTCCAATAAAAGGTAGTGATCCAGCCCATAAGCAAGCAGGACCGTCCCTACGAGGGGGATCATCAAGAATCGTAAATTCCCAAGCAGTTCTCCTAAATTAGACCCTACCAATCGACTTACAACTCGCCAACTGATGATCAAGGTGATCAAAGAACCAATCATATAAAACAAAGCGACGCCACTTATACTACGCGTATAAAGAAAGCCCAAGCTAATCATACCAATCAAAAAAGGTTTGGTTAATAGGTGTAAGCGAAAATGGGCTTTGGTTGCTCCTTGCGACTGAAATATAATGCCATTGAAAGTACCAATGCTTTGCGTTGCCCCCAGAATACAAAGGATTTGAAGAACAGGAATGGTAGCTGACCACTCCTCTCCCAAAATGGCCAAGATAAAAGGAGCGGAAAGGATAGCTAAGATCGCCATAGCTGGAAAGGTAATACTCGCAACAACCCGACCCATTTTGAGAAATATTTGGCGGACGGTTTCCTTATCTGATTGAATCTGGGACAGGGCGGGAAACATCACTTTGGTGACGACATTGGAGAGATGCTGCAAGGGCATGAGCATAATGGTATAAGCTCGATTGTAGGCACCAAGCTCTGCAGCACCAAGGTACTTTCCTATCAACAGATCATCTATATTTCTTACGATATAGTTTAAGATTTGTGAGGCTTTTAAAGGTAGGCTAAAGTTGAGCAAGGGCTGAATGGCTTCCCGCCCCATACTCAGCTGTGGCCACCAGCCACTAGTGATCCAAAACAAAAGCAGAGAGGTGGCTGAAAACAACAATAGGCGAGCCACTAATGACCAAATCCCATAGCCAGTCAGCGCCATTCCTACCGCTACCCCACCCGCTACTGCTGTAGCCACCACATTGATGTAAAAGAGCTTTTGAAAATTGAGTTGCTTTTGGAGCAAGGCGCTTTGAGAGGCGTACAGGGCCTCAAAAATAAAGCTCAAAGCGATGAGCCAGGTCAAATCTTGAAGGATCGCTTTTTGATAAAATAGGGCAATTGGCTTGGCCATTAGAGCCAAAAAAGCCACCAAGAACAAACTAAACAAAACCTGTAGCCAAAAAGCGGCGGATAACTTTTGCTGATCTAAGGCTTGGTCCTGAATAATGGCCTCTGGCAATCCCAGGTCCTTAAATACCCCAAGAAAACCAATAATAATCATCACCATAGCAAAAAGACCAAAAACCTCTGGACCTAATAGTCGGGCCAGCGCGATTCCCACCCCAAAATTGATCAATTGGTTGGTCACCTGATCTCGGACCGCCCAACGGGCTCCTTCGATGGTTTGCCGTTTATGCTGACCTTTGTCCAAGCTGCTTTTTTGATATTCGCCAAGACTGGACAGGAGCGCCCAGCTCTTGATACAGTTCTTCTATGTGATCTCTATACATCTCCTCCAAAACCACTTTCAACTCATCTGGAATGGGGTATTTGGCTCCTAAATTGATTTTCTCGCGAATGGGAAAATCACTAAAGTCATCAATACGCCTAATCTCCAAAAAAGAAAATAAGCGATTGAGCAATTGCTCTGGTGCTTCAGAAAGTTCTTCGAAATAACCAATAAAGATCGCCTCTTTTGGAAATCGGGCTTGCCACTTCTTTAGCATAGTCAGATAATCGCCTTTTGTTTGCGATAGCTCAGATCGGAAATGTTGGATAAAATCCGCTTTAGGAATCGAGGAAAAGCTTCTTTGTTCGCGTTGGACTAGGGCCATGCGAGCATGTGACCAGGCTCGATCAATAGGATTGCGAAATATAAAGATCAATTTAAGATCTGGCAACAAGCGGTGAATAAAGCGAATTCTACTTTCCTCCATAAGACCATAATCGGGCATGACTTCTCCTTTTTGTTGGGTCCTGCCCATCGAAAAATACTGGGCATAATGCCCAAGAGGGCGGTTGAAGTGATGATTCCAGTAATGCAGATAACGATTATCAGGTAAGTAAATATCTGGGTGGTACTGAAGGTTCTCCCACAACCAGGTCGTCCCACACTTCTGAGCAGCTACACACATAAAATTGGGAAAGACCTGAGTCCTTTCTCGCTGAGACCACCAAAGCAGTTCCACTGGTTTGATCAAATAGCGATTCAAAAAACCGTACTTCTCATATAGCCAATACTTCAACTTCATCCTTCTCTTGATAAACAGTGATTAGATGGACTTTTGGCCCGTAAAAATAGAGATGGTTTCGGAAAATTCCTCAAAGCTATGTCGATGTCTTAGTTGATAATCTTGAAACAGGTCTTGGTATTCATTTATACTTCTGTAGTGCCAATAATCACTATCTTTTTGATGGCTCGTGTTTTCAACTAGACAGATTTTTGCTCCTTTTTGGGACACGCGGTTCAATTCCTCCATTACACTTGCTAAATCCTTCTCACGGATACCCCCCAAGACCTGATAAATCCATATCAAATCCACACTATCTGATACAAGAGGCCATCTTTCTTGACTCCTCAATAGCTGAAAATTCATTTCTTGGTGTTTTGGGGCCGCAGCTAATAAATCAGCAATTGGGTCCAATCCAATATATTTCGCATCCGTCAACTCAATCAGCGATTGAGCAAAACGCCCTGCCCCACAACCAAAATCGAGTAGCACCTTCTCCCTTCCATTCAACTCCTCTGCCCAATAAGGAAAGACGATAGACGTATGCTTTTGCGTAATGGCTTCCATATCCTCTCCACTATAATCTATATGCAAAACCGCATGGGTCTTCATTTCTTTTACCCGACGGGTCCAAAATGTCATCAAATCGGTTGGTCCATCCCAACCTAATCGCCGCCGTATTCTATTGAGCATTTTCAAAATGGGGTTCGTAAAAATGAGTGATGGCCCTCAGGATATATTGAAGGCGTTCCGTAGATAATTGAGTATATATAGGCAATCGAACCAAACAATTAGATAAAGTACTAGTGTATCGATCCGCTCCAAAAAATTGGATCGCAACATTAGTTAATGTGGACTGATGAAGGGCTACATAGTGAAAATAAGCCTGTATACCCTGCTGCTTCAAATAATGAAGCAATTCCTGTTGTTTCTTTGGACTTTGGCAAAGCAGGTAAAATATATGTCCATTGGGTCGACAATGCTCAGGTATATTAGGAGTCTGAAGGGCAGCTATAGGGTGCAAAGTGCTTTGATAGGTAGACCACAATTCCATTCTTCGCTTGGTCACTTGTTGAAGGGACTGTAACTGACCATATAAATAGGCAGCCCCAAGCTCACTCATCAAATAACTGGATCCTAAATCTACCCAGCTGTACTTATCTACTTCCCCTCGTATAAAGCTGCTTCTATTTGTCCCTTTCTCCCGAATGATCTCTGCCCTTTTGGCCAAGCGAGGATCATTGATCAACAAAGCCCCTCCTTCCCCACATTGTATATTTTTCGTCGCATGAAAGCTCAATGCCCCCAGATGACCAATTGTACCCAAATGTTGATCTTTATAATACGCATCCATGCAGTGGGCAGCATCTTCAATCAGCCAAAGTTGATGCTTTTCTGCAATCTTTGAAATGGTTTCCATTTCGCAAGCAATGCCTGCATAATGCATAATCACGATGGCTTTGGTTCGAGGAGTAATCGCTGATTCCAGCAGTTGCTCATCCACATTCATTGTGTCGGGCCGAATATCTACAAATACAATTCGAGCACCTCTAAGGGCAAAGGCATTGGCAGCAGATACAAAATTGAAAGAAGATAGGATCACCTCATCACCTGGCTGAATATCGCATAAGAGGGCACACATCTCCAGGGCATGGGTACAAGAAGAAGTCAATAGCGTCTTGGTGGCCCCTGTATATTGGCAAAGCCACTCCTCCACTTTCTGGGTATAAAAACCACCACCTGCCAATTGATTGCGAGCAATGGCATCTACTACATAGCCTTGCTCCTCACCAGAGACATGGGGAATATTAAATGGAATCATGGCCATTCAAAACAATTAATGGATGAATCCCAAAGGTAAGGGATTTGCGCCAAAAAGGACCCTATCTAAGAATCACTAACTTGCCAAAGCCATTTTTAAAGAATTTATCTGCCCCACTTTGAAAGAGTTCATAATCCTCTCCATTGCTCTTTTTGGCAGATACGCGATACAGGTAGACCCCATTTGCTAGCCGATTGCCAAATTCATCCGTTCCATCCCATACAAAATCGGTGAGGTGGGTACCTACGCGTAAAGGGCCTAGCTCGTCTTGAGTAATCTCCCGAACGATACGACCAGAGACCGTCAGAATTTGTATTTTGAATTGAGCAGGAGCTTCTTCGCCAGTCAGCGTATACAAAAAGCGGGTAGCGGTTGAAAAGGGATTGGGATAGTTCATCACATTGGAGATCGTTTGCTCCGTGATGACCTTAAAAGCAATTTTATAATCAATATCACCAGATTGATTTCCGGTCGCATCCTCAGCTTGTACAATTAGTGAATAAGTGCCATTTTCTGCAAATGCTGGTGTGAGCTCAATGGTTGCTACGTTCTTTCTATCCAAATTATTGGCATCTGCTGGATAAAATTGAACGATCTCATCATGCATGGGAATATTGCGCAGGGTTCCATCAGGATAGGTAATAAATAGTTTGAATAAGGCCGTATCTGATAATTCCAAAAAGCGATTTTCGTCCGTCAGCCCGATCGTAATAAATGGTTTTGAAGAAACAATATCACCATCCATTATATGTAGACCATCAAAAGTAACATCTAACAGAGGATTGCGAATGTCTTGCTCAACAAAAAATTCGCTTAATACGAAATTGTTAAACTGGTACTGTTCTGGTTGATCCTGATCTGGATTAATTTCTAATAGTAGAGTATTAGCCCCTGAAAGTTGACGCGTATCAATAGAAAAAGAAGTATTTAGAGTATCTCCAATAGCTGTGGATGCTAGTCGTTTGGTAAATATCTGTTCATTATTGCGACTATCTCCCAAGCGGTAGCTGATCAACAAACTATCCATCGCATACTGACCAATATTTTGGATAGCTACCTCCATGCTCATTTGGTCACCCTGCTGTAGGGTATCACTGTAGAGACTGTAGCGTAAATTAGGCACCACTGCAGCTTCTGGCACCCCTCTATACTGTACTCGCCAATGATCCAACTGCACCGTAGATCGATTGACATCATCCTTACTGTACCAATTGAGCTGGATATAGGGGTATTCTTTTGTTTTAACTTCTCTTAAATCGTATTCAAAATCTTTGATATCACGAAGCAGCACACTCTCAACATTATCCCTATTGATGCCAATGATCTCCAAATAAAAAGAGTCCTGTACCAAATTATCAACCTGGCTAACCGACCAGGATAGAGACTCCCATTCCTCGGCAGGTCCAATCACGACTGATTTAAAAGCACCTTCTGTCCTTTGACGAGGGACAACTACTTCACCAAATGCTTCGCCCTCCAAGGTTGAAGATAAATCTTCCGTAATCGCTCCCCTGTCTTTTTGGTAAACGAAGGCATAGGGCACTGTACCTATGGTCTCCAGCCGTCTTACATTAAAAGCCCCTTGATCTTCCAGGACCGTAAATATATTTGTACCGAGGCTTACAGAATCAGCTGCCCATTGATCTGCATAAAGTTCAGATTCTGGAAAGCGATGTGCCGTCCAGAAAAACACATAATTGCCAGGAGAGATGGTATCCCGTAGGAAATTGATCAGGTCTGATCGACTTTGTACATCATCTGTCTTGAAAGGAAATGATCTTAAATTAGGAACGGATAAATTAACACTGCCATAGTTTCCTGGTGGCGGATTGGGAACAAGTCGCCCAGAAGCAGAATCCACTATAGCTACAAAAACGCCCTCTGTAATCTGCCATTGCAATACAGATTCGGTCACCCCTCCATTGAAGAAAAAGCCAGGAGGGTCAATAGGGTCAAAAAGCTTATTTCGAATTTTAAATTCTCTAAATTCATTACTGAAGGAAAAACCCCTTTTATCCTCTTCATTCAACAAGATTCCCTCACTTTCATTATCCACATGCTGAAAATAATGCGACTGATTCCAACCTGGCGTACCATTGGGAAGATAGATAAAGGAACTTTGTGACCAGGTATAACTGGCCCCTGTACTCAAACTATCAGGGCTTACTCGCCAATAGTAAACGGTTTCTGCCTCATAATTGAGATCGGGTTGCCACTCAATCACTCCACCTCTTTGAGTAATCCTCGTCTGTCTTTTGCTTGGGCTATCAAAAAGAGCAGTTGTATCTATTTCAATAGCATAGGTTTGCTCCCCAGTTAGAGCATTAACCGTGGATGCCTTGAGCACAATATCGTTCTGATTAACAATGGCAAATTCATGTGGATAAACAGGGCGAGCAGTATTGTCAATAATAAACTTCGTTATTCCCTTTTCACCTGATGAACGGATTAATTCATTATTCAACTCCGCATCGGGATTGGGGAGTTCTTCTATTTCATTTTCGGTATCTATTTCAATAAAAAACTTATTGAGTCCTACTGCCTCAATACCGAAATTAGGAATGGTATAAACGTAATCATCACTAAACTTAGGCGCCAGAATTTTTTCCTTCCTCAAATCTCTTTCTTGCCCATTCGGTAGTTCTTGTCTCAGGATAACCATAATGGAATCATCAACCGTACTTCCAATATTGGTAATGGTAAATTGAAGATCAAAGCTATCCAGCCTGGAATCCAGTATTGCTGGATTAAAGCTAACTTTTTCTGCGTCTACCAAATAGTCAGGCCCTGGATGAGGATTGAGTTTAATGGCTGGATCACCCTGTAAGGTAAACTGTTGAACTAAACCTCGTATAGAAAAGTCCGAATTCCCATCATAGGGAGTGACTGCCTGTTTGAGAATATCCCCAATGCCTGCACCATACAATTCCCCACCAGCTAAAGCATAAATATCTTTACCCATCTGACTGAGTGCACTTATATAGCCCAGGCCAGTGGATGCCATAAAAGCAATGGCTCCTTTGTTCTGCAAGAACACAAAGCGTTCACTTAAGCCTTTAGCTGGGGTATGAATATTACCAGAGTAACAACCCAGAGAGATCATCAGAGGATACTTCCCAAAGTTTTCATAATTGAGCGGGTTGTCGATATTAAAATCAAAGGTTCCCACCCCAGAATGGCCAAAAAAGGTGATAATAGAAAGTCCTTCATTGATGCGATTGAATATCTGCTCAGAGCGGGAAATCTGAATAGGATCAACACTATTTTTGTAAAAAGAAGATACCTCACCACCAAAAGTATTGTTTTCCAGGCTCAGCTCCATAGTGGTCAATGTAGTCTTAATAGCCCCTTGTTCTCCAGCCGTCGTGCCACCTCCTAAGTGGAGAACATGTTTCATCCACTCCCGTCCATCAATAGTCTGCGGACTTCGCTGGCTATTTTCCAAATCCCTTACTTTATCTAGGTAGGATCTGACTTCATTAGTATTTGTAGCAGCCAGGCGACCTACCGAAAATAAAGCCAGATCAGAATTTTTCTTACCAATTAATAAATTATCAGAAGCAGGTATACCATAAGACGGCACGTAATAGGAATCGTTTTCCACTTTGTTAAAATCTTCGACTGTCCTAACTCGATGATATTCTCGACCTTTTCCAATGATGAAGAAATACCTCAAATTAGGCCACCGTGTGGAAACATACTGCGCAAAATTGCGAACAGATAATGGATGTCTTTGAACGCCATAAGAAAACTGCTCGTACAATTGCTCAATCTCTACGATTAAAGTACGATATCCCCCACCCTGCTGGCTAGCGCGATAATCTGCATACTCTTGAACGGGATTACCATTGCTATATAGTCGAGTACTAGTTAAAATGACATACTCTGGATCCTCTTGGGTAAAATCAACAAAATTGACCGCTTGAGAAGGAACCATATTTTGAACAGCGGTGGCACTACACAAAACCAAACGCCGCTTTTGGCTAGAAGGAGGTAGAGCTATTCTGACTAAGCCATTCTCTAATGAAGCGATCATTCTTTGCCGATTGGTCAGATCATATAGGATGGGGTTTTGTCCATTGGCCTGAAAATCACTAATCTCCAAGTACTTTTTTGAACTGGAAGGATCAAGCTCAAAGATGAAAAAATCCAAATCGCTGAAATCATAAGACCGCGGATAGTTGAGCGTAATAACAGAAACAGCTTGTTTGTCATTGACCCCAACCTGACCTGCAAGCATTATATCAATTTTTTCTCCAATAGAATTTGTATTTAGTGGAAAGGACTTATTGTGCAAGGTATAGCCAAATACGGTCTCATCGTCCACTTCTTCATTATTAATGCTAATAATGGTTCGATGCTCTCCCAAGCCAGTAGCATACCTCATGGTCAACTCACTACTAACTGGACCCGATGTGTAAACCCCCTTGGGCTCAAGGCTAATGGTTTGGGCATTTGAACTGGGAAAGCCCAAGGAAAAACCTTCTGCCCGTGTATAATCGGAATAAGCAGCTTGCTCATTATTCAATCTCGTTTTGACAAAATCCCGATCATTATACGTCGTCCTAACCTTTACATCTACCTGATCATACATAAAGTAATCCTCTTTAGCAGGCAGGCTGTTTAGCTCATTGGCTTGATTGGTATAACGGAGCGAGGTACTAGTCGTAGACCAAGTAAGATAGTAGGCGGCAGTATCTGTGTATAAACTATATTCAGGGTTCAGCATATCCTCTGGATCTTCAAATAAATAGCGATCCAGTTCTGTTCGATTTTGCTGCCCAAAAAATTCTATGTAATCACTACTGCCAAAGATGCCATTGGAAGAGACAAACATAGGGACTTCCTCGCCCATTCGATAAAGTCTATATTGAGAGCCATTGATGGCAGATACAGGGATACCTACATTAGATAGCGTTTGCTGATTTAGGCGATAAATACCATCCTGACCAATATCTATCTTGTGATAAACCTGAGATTTATCAATCCACTCATTACCAAACTGGTTATCATACATCTGAGCGGGGAGCGCACATATAGACAGGATTGTAGCAATCGATGCGAGAATAAATGGTCTCATCAACTAGGGCGTTTATGTTAACCTACT
>JBCBDH010000163.1:10227-10476 GCA_038529855.1 Bacteroidota bacterium
CATTCTTTAAAATCAGTACTAAGATAGCCTTGGCTTTTCTTATGCTAGCGATTATTAAAGAAAATGTTATTCCAAAGGTTAAATTATCAAAAACTAATCCGAAAATATGTCTTCAAATAGATATTTGTGGGTCGCTTTAAACCAGAGTTTTAATTATTGTGGAGATGGTTTTCTCAAAGATTCCTTTGCTCGAGAGCTCAAATGCCACAAACGACATTCGTGATAGACCTTGTCTTCTATGGATTTCCG